>PKXR01000043.1 GCA_003133485.1 Candidatus Dormiibacterota bacterium | reverse complement strand
ACCCGCCTGGGAGCCGCGACGGAATCTTCGCGCAGGTGGCCATATCCTTAGGACGATGCCTGTCGTCCCCGCCCCACCAACCCTACATCCCTCTAGCCGGGCACTCGAAGTTGGCCGATGAGCTCTGGCGTGATTTGCTGCCCCTCCTACGTGCTCGCGATCCGCTTGCCTGGAACCAGGTCATCGATGAGTACTTCACGAGGGTCCACGGTTGGCTCCTCCATTCGGTGCGCCGCCGCAACAGCTCCCTAGGAGCGCGAGTGCCCGATGACGAGGTTCGAGACCTGACGGCAGCTCTGACCGATGAGGCCTTTCTGCAAGCACGACAGGATATCGAGAGTTTCGACCCCAAGCGATCGGCGTTCCCGACCTGGGTCCAGTGGAAGGGCATGAATCGTCTGAAGGGAACGTTGGACCGTGAGTTACGCGGTTGGGCAGACCACGATAGTCTTGACCGTCCGCCGCGTCGACGCCCCGATGCGCGAGACCGCCTCCAGACCCCACTGCCTTCCGCTAGGAGTGCTGAGGACGATGCCATCGACGGCGACGGCGCCACCGCGACTCGTGATCGCATCGATGCCATACTGACCGCAATGCCAGTGGATTGGGCGAAGGCCCTGATTCAGGTGTGGATTCCCCGGCTTGATGGGATGCCGTTCCCGGTCAAGTCGGCAGCCTCGGAGGCTGGACTGTCGCCTGCTGCTATGGACTCCCTATACCGTCGTGCGATCAGGGACTTCCTTCGCCGCTGGCACGCGCAGGACGTTGACAATGCCGAAAGTCAGCAGGCCTAATGCCCGAGTTTGACGAAATGGAGCAGACTGTCCTCGAATTCCTCGACAAGGCGTATGGAAGTTCACCTGAGCCGCCACCGTATCTCGCCGCGGCTATCGAGGAATCGGCGCCTACTGGAATGGCGCCAGAGCAACTAGACACGTTGCGCCGGAAGTTGCAGGCTCGGATCACAAAGGGGTACACGTTAGGTGTCCTCGTGAGCCGCCGTCGCCAAGCAATGGCAATCGAGGTCGAGGAACTAGCCATGCGCTCTCGATGGGCTCCAGATCAAGTCGAGAGCCTTGAAACCGACACCCTCGATCTGAGCGGTATCGAGCCAGAGGCTCTCGCGAGACTCCTACGCGCCCTCGCGATAAAGAGAATTGGACCGGTCGACGCGCCGCTCAGGTTGCTAGCCCAAGAGCATCTCGCAGTCTATGAAAGCTTCGAGGGACCTCTGTACGGACGAAGCCGACGGGACGTGAGTCCGGCCGATCGCCGTCGGGATCTAACAAATGGAATAGCGCCGGTCGACCGCGAGGCCTCGGCCAGGGCGGCCGACCGGTACCTCCGTGAAGTGCAGGCGGCTCTCGAGCGCTCGCGAGCTAATCGAAGCTAGTCAGCTTCAGTAGCAATCCGTGCTCATTCAATTTGATCTGCAGAGCCTCCTTGGAAACGTCGAAAGTTCTGGCCAGTTCGCCAAGGCGCGTCTGTCGCCGTAGCGCCGACTTCACTTGTGCAAGGGGCATGAGCAGCTCTGCCGCGAAGACATTTGCGGCCCGCTCGTCCGCAGGATCCAGTCCACAACCTTCGTGACCAAGGGACAGGTGTCCAAGCTCATGAGCGATGCTGAAGCGCTGCGCCGTGTGGGCGAACGCTCGGTTCAGCTCGAGTACCCAAATGCTGTCCTTCTGATACAGCCGCGCGTCGACTGATCCGAGGTCAGCTTCACTCAAGCGCAGCCCCTCCTTCACCGCAATCGCTTCTACATCGACGGGCGGCACGGTCACCCGATGCCGTCTCGCGACGGAACGGGCCACTTCCCGGCAATAGGCTATGTGAACGTCAACCATTGAGTAGGGCAGATGAAGCGCCTCACCTCAACAGATTACAGCGATCGAAGGGGACTTAACCCGATTTGGACCACTACCAAGGGAGGTGTCAAATGGAAACCCAGCGTGCAACCACCTACTACGTCAATGGCGAACGCCAGGAGACTGACGAGGACAAGCTAACAGTCCGACAAATCCTCGAGCGGGCCGGGTTTAAGCCCGCCGAGGAATACGAGTTGGTGCGTGACCATCCTCACCTCGTCTTCACCAATCCTGACGAGATGGTCGAAATCCACCGAGACGAGCGTTTTACCGCTGTCTTCCGTGGGCCGACACCTACCTCCTAAGGATCACGAGGATGACCAACGAGGAACTCGCCACGTACCTCCAGAGCGTGGGCTTCACGGTCGAGACGCGGGAGGCCACGGGCCCGCCGGGGACGGCTTCATTCTTAGTGATCCGCAACTTCGAGGTCCGCGTTGGGACTAAAGCGGGTCAGAAATTTGAGATCGCAATCCAGAGGAGCACCGCTGTTCCATACGTCCTGCCACCCGCCATCCATGTGCGGCCACACGCTATCTCCATGGGGTCCGCAGCTAGCCAGGGTAGCCCGCTCGGCCCTGACTGGCAGTACCTGAGCCGTGTTCTGCGGGTCGCGCCTACTCCCGCGAAGGTGGTGAGTCACCTCCATTCGATCTTTGGTGAATTGTGACTGCTGCCGGCTACACGCCCTTGCCCGAGTTCTCGGTGGCCATGACTGACGATCTCCATGCTCTGCTTCTTCGGCACCTCCGACAGAATGGCGAAGGCCAAGAAGATCTGACGTTCGCGGTCTGGCGGCCGAGCCGTGGTAAGAGACGGATGACGGCGATCCTGCAGCGGTTGCTGCTGCCGACGGCAACGGAGCGAGTTCTCCACGGAAACGTGGCATTCACGGCCGACTACCTACTTCGTGCGCTAGCCGAACTAGGCCCGAACGAGGGCCTGGCGCTCGCGCACAATCACTTTGGCCCGGGCTGGCAGGATATGAGCCGCGACGACGTCGTAGCTGAGGAGGATCGAGTCGCTGGGCCTGCCTTCGGCCGTACTGGTCTCCCCGTGGTCGGCCTCACATCGGGCTCGGACGGCTCGTGGAGCGCGCGCGCGTGGAACCGTGTGGGCCCCGCCCGATTTGAACGCCAGTCGGCGAAGACTGTACGCGTAGTCGGCGTCAGGATCGGTTACACGTTCCACCCCAGACTTCACCCGACTCCAGCTCAGCAGGCTAGCCAGATCGCAACAATAAGTGTCTGGGGTGATCGCGCCCAAGCCGACTTGGCGAGAACTCGCTTTGGGATAGTCGGGCTCGGAAGCGTAGGTAGTCTGGTATGCGAGTCTCTGGCGCGAGTGGGCGCCCGCGACCTCATCCTGATCGACCACGATCGGATAGAACTGAGAAACCTAGACCGCACTGCTGGCGCAGTCGTGGCCGACGCCGCTCACCGAAGGAAGAAGACTTCTGTAGCTGCCCGGACCGCGCGAGCTGCTGCAACGGCGCCTGATATCACCGTTAGTGGCCAGGCGCTTCGCGTCGATACGTCTGCAGGACTCGCCCAGGCGCTCGATTGCGATCTCTTGTTCTGCTGCGTGGACCGTCCTTCGCCCCGCCACCTCCTAAACTCAGTCGCTTACGCCCACCTCATCCCCGTTGTTGACGGAGGCATTGTGGCCGCTGTGGAGGGCGATCGTCTGCTACACGCCGACTGGCGGATCCATGCGGTCGGTCACGGCCGCGCATGCATGGTTTGCCTAGGCTCCTTGCAGCGGGAGGACATCGCTCTGGATATGGCAGGCAAGTTCGACGAGCCTGACTACATCCGCAATCTGCCGCCCGAGCGTCTCGCTGTGATCTCCCGTCGTAATGTATTCCCCTTTAGCATGAGCGTTGCCGCTCATGAGGTTATCCAAGGCATTGGCTGCATCACGTCTACGCCCCGGCTGGGCGCCAGCTCTCCCCAGTTCTATCACTGCTATCCCGGCATCATGGAGACCTTGGACATCTCTGAATGTCGTCCAGACTGCCCCTACTTGGAGCTGACCGCCTCAGCGGCCGACCTCAGCGGCAACCTCCTCCTTGATGCTCGCCCGAGGCGGGATGCAGGTGCATCTGGACCACGGCGCGCTTGACTCCATCTCAGGGGAGGGTAGCGACCACTCCGGTGAGTGGTTTGAAGCTCAAGACGCGGGTATAGCTGACCGCGTGGCCGACATGTGGGTGACCTCGAATCGGTCGTGAGCGCATAACCTCACCCCCCTCCCCTGCACCCGCCGCAACTCCCTTTATGGGGCGGCTTAGGCCGGGGCCGATCTTTAAAAAAATGAGCCTTGTCGGGTCGGAATTATTTGGGCTAGCACGCGACCAAGACCCTGAGCCCCGCTCCCGAGCCCTCCCGGCGGGCCAACTGGGCCCGTCGATCAGAGCGCCTGCTTTGGCGCCGCCCTAGCGGGCTAGGGCACGCTCCCCCTGGGCACCACCCACTCGCTGGGCTGCCCCGTGACCGCGGCCACCCGGTCGAAGTCGGCGTCATAGTGGAGCAGGATCAGCGAGGCCGCCTCCGCGGCGGCGGCGATCAGGAGGTCAGGAATGGCCACGCCCCGATGCTGGCCCTGGCGGGCCAGCGCGGTTTGCACCGCAACCGCCCGCTCGATCCCCGCCTCGCCCACCTCGGCGCGCGGCAGGCTGCGGCGGTCAGCGAGGATGGCCAGGTAGTCCCGGCTGCTCCGAGCGCTGAAGAGCAGCTCCAGGTCAACGATTCCGCAGGTGGCGACCTCACCGGCCAGGAAGAGCGGCCCCAGCCGCCCGGCCACCTCATCGAGGTGAACCCGGGCCAGAGCCGACTTGTCGGCCAGGTAGCGGGCCCGAGCTAGCGCCACGCCTGGCGCATGACCGTCTCGTCGGCGAGATCCAGGCCGTCCAGGGTGCGCAGGCGCTGAAAGAGCCGGGCCCGACCCTGTCTGGCCACGACCTCCGCCAGGGCCTGGTGGATGGTCTCGGTGGCGGACTTGGTCCCCAGCACCGCCCGAGCCTCAGCCAGCAGCTCCTCGTCGAGGCGCAGCGCGGTCTTGTGCATGAAGCAAGTCTACCAAAGAGGCGGCTGACTGGTAGACACGGCTACTAAATTTGTCTACTTGGGACCGGACCGGGGCGCCGGGCGCAGCTGGCCAACTGCGTCTCGGTCTTCTCCATCCCGCCCCAACTACCTATATCCGGGGGCGGGCGCCGAGACCGAGGTCGACGCGGCTTGTAATACGATGTCTTACGTTGTGGGACACAGCCTTACCTTCAGAACCCGGCCGGAGGTCCTGGATCAGCTCCAGAAGCAAGCCAACCAGGTTCATATGCCCAAGACCGCTCTGGCCGAGCGCTACGTGAAGGAGGGCTTGGTGATAGACCAGTTCCCCGGGATCGTGTTCCGCAGCGGACCCTCCGGGCGCCGCCCCGGCCTGGCCGGCGGTCCCGATGTCTGGGAGGTGGTCGAGGTCTTCCAGGCTGAGGCCAACGACCTCGGCAGAACCGCAGAGAACCTCGGCCTGCGGGCCGGGCTGGTCGAGGCTGCGGTGCGCTTCTATGCTTCCCAGCAGGCCGAGATCGACGCCGCCATTGAGAGCAACCGCCAGCTAATGGAGGAAGCCGCGCTGGCCTACCGGCGCGAGCAAGAACTCCTCTCCCAATGAGGCTGCTCCTCGATGAGCAACTGTCACCGGAGATTGCCAAACAGCTGCAGCGTCGCGGGCATGACGTCCTGTCGGTCGCCGAGGCGGGGCTGCGAGGGCACGAGGACGCTGCGCTACTGATTTGGGCATCTGGCCAAGAGCGGGCGATCGTCACCAACAACATCCGGGACTTCCGACGCTTGCACGCCAACTATCTGTCCGCGGCGACCGCCCACTACGGAATCATCCTGCTGCCCGCTACCAAGTTCAGTCTGCGACTGGATGCTCGGTGGACGATAGTCACCGCATTAGACAGATTCCTGTCCGAGCATCCCCAACTTGAGGAGTGCCTCGGACGAGAGATCTTTCGCTGACGTCCAAAGCCGATACCTAGCGAACTTAGGGTCTCCAGGCGCGATCTACGGCCACCTCCGGCGCACCGGAAGCGGCGTGCCGGCTCTGCTTGCCGCAACTGATGGGATGTGGCGGCCGAATTCGGGTGCCAGACCCACGATCCCCCGCCAACTGCGCTGCTAGCAGTCTCCTTTGCCTCGCTGGTCTCCACCACCGTGACCACATCAGCTAGTTCAGTGCCCGCACCCTACAGCCGGCCCCTCCGAGGGTACAAGACCTGCTCCGGAATTTGCTTTGTGGTCCCATCGCGTGACTGGCTCTTGGCCCTGCTGGACCCCTCAAAAAATCTCGCAGACCCCGGATTAGGTCGGGGACGCCCGTTAGGGTGGCTAGACTCTTGCCATGAATACCTATGGACGGCACTCCGCTACCAGTCAAAAGCAGAGTGACGGCGGCTACGAAGCTGGCTACGCAGCGTGCCCGTGTTACTGGGGTCGAGAGCCCAGTAGCATTGTTCGGGAATTCCTCAGACTTCGGCCCGTCCTCACAGGGCTTCGAGCTCTAGACGCGGGTTGCGGAGAGGGGAAGAATGCCGCGGCCCTCGCCGTTGCAGGCGCCACTGTCGATGCCATGGACATATCTCACCAGGCCATCTCCAAATGGAATGCGGGCGTGGCCGAGGATAGCCACAATTCATTGGTCGGTTACCGATATCGCCGACCCGTCTGTCACGATCGGAAATTATGCCGTCGTGGTTGCTTATGGCCTTCTACACTGCCTTGCCAGTCCAGAAGGCATTCGAGCCACACTCCTGAGGCTCCAGGCCCACACCTACCCAGGTGGCTATAACGTCATTTGCGCCTTCAATGACGCACCCCACGACCTGTCCGGTCACCCCTGCTTCCTGCCTACTCTTTTTCCCCACGAGGTCTATCTATCAGCGTACCGAAAGTGGACTCTGATCCACGCCAGCAACCAACGCCTGCAAGAGTCACACCCAGACAACGGAGTACCCCACCACCACACGCTCACTCGTCTTCTCGCAAGAAAAGGGCCATGAACGGTACTCCCCTGGACTACCTGCGGGGCCGGTATCAGGAGGGAAGGCTCATCCCCTTCAGCGGCGCCGGGACTCCAAGGAGCGCGGTCGAACTATTGGCCGCCATGGGCATAGACATCTCGGATCGACACTGGGTCGCTCTGGCCATTGCCCTGCTCGAATCCTGGGTTGACTTCGCTCCAGAGTCCTGGGACGAGTCGGGAAGGAGCCGGTCGTCTCGGCCTGGCATCAATCGGATTACGGGCTCCGGCCATCGACGTACCTGACTGTGATCGGCCGCTGCACGGTTGATGGCAGTGGGGGTCGCGGATCGGCCGCCGGCGGCCACGGGTAGGACGTGCGATGAAGCCCCCACCTGGTTCTGGGTCGGCCGCTCGCTCAGATCGGCGATGTTGGTGTCCCCGAGAAGGATCCGGATGAGGGGCCACCCGCGGCGTCGGAGGACGGCAGGGACAGAGGGCGGGTGGCTGCGTGCCGATCTGGACCGAAGTGGCCCGCCGTCGGCGCTCAGGACGGTTGGGAGTTACGGGGCGAAGAATAAATTATCCCACCGCCTGATATCACTAGCAAGGCGAATCCGGGCGCGATTTGGAGTGAGAGCTGTGCTGCTCCACGAGTCGTCATGGTTTCTTCGTGCCGGATCAGATGACTACCGAATCGGCTCAAGTCCGCGGCACTGGAGCCGAAGCCGCTCCACCAACTGTTGGGGTTCACGGCGACTTTCTGTAGAGCCTGGAAGTAGTCTTCGCCAATTCGGCAGCAGAGCGTACAGAAGACCTTCTTGAACCTGCCATGGGCACTATCGACCCCCAGGCACGTGCCAGATCGGTATGGTGCTCTCACTAACCCCATCCGGAAGGAAAAGCTCCACTCGTCGCCCACGAACCAACGCGCCAGCTGACTTACAGGAGATTGCTGCTCCGTGCTTGAAACCCTCCGATCCGTGCTGCGATTCCGGCCTATCGAGCGGGATGCTGACCGGCGCCGCCTCCGCGGGGCGGCGAGCGTGGCCGACCTCCGTCGACTCGCGCGGAGGCGACTGCCGCGTGGGGTTTTCGACTACATCGATGGCGGCGCCGAGGACGAACTCTCGATGGGTCGGAACGTGGAGGCCTTCCGTCGCGTGGAGTTCTGCCCGCGGGTACTGAACGATGTGGGCGTCGTGGACACTTCTACTACGTTGCTGGGGCGTCCGTTGCCTCTACCGCTCGTCCTAGGCCCGACTGGTTTCACCAGGATCGCGACCTCAGGCGGTGAGCTCGACGTCGCTCGGGCCGCAGCGAGGGCGGGGATACCTTACACGCTCTCAACCCTGGCGACCCGGTCGATCGAGGAGGTAGCGGCGGTCAGCAACGGACCCAAGTGGTTCCAGGTCTACGTCTGGAAGGACCGGGGAGTGGTCCAGGAGATGCTCTCGCGGGCGGCGAAGTCAGGATATGAGGCGATCATGCTGACAGTGGACACTGCGGTGCTCGGAAGGCGCGAACGTGATGTCCGGAGGGGCTTCACTCTGCCACCCAAGATCGGCGCGGCCACCATCCTCGACGGCTTAGTCCATCCACAATGGACCTGGGATTTTGTGAGGGCGGAGCCGATACGATTTGCCAACATCGTGGGTACCGGAGCCCCCGATGGCGCTCAGGTCGCCGCCCTCGCGGACTACATGAACGAGCAGTTCGACCCTTCCCTTTCCTGGAATGACCTGGACTGGTTCCGCGGTACGTGGGCTGGGCCAATCGTGCTAAAAGGGGTGCAGGGTCTGGACGATGCGCGACGGGCTGCGGACGCGGGTATCGAGGCTGTCGCGCTCTCTAATCACGGAGGTCGGCAGCTGGACGGCGCCCCTCCGATCCTCGAACTGGTGGCTCCGGTGGCAGAGTCAGTAGGGGACCGGGTGGAGATCATCTGCGACGGCGGGATCCGACGGGGCAGCGACATAGTCAAGGCGGTCGCGCTGGGGGCGCGGGCCTGCACGGTGGGACGGGCCTACCTCTACGGCCTGGGAACAGCCGGAGAGCAGGGCGTTGACCACGTGATCCAGTTGCTTGACTCAGGCATGCGCCGCACGATGGCACTGACAGGTTGTCGGACGATCGCCGACCTCGGCGCGGATGTGGTCCGCTGGAGAAGTTGAGGATGAGGTCCGCTGGCGTGATCGAGACCGAGATGCAAACTGGCGGTTGCGGCGAATCGGGCTGTGCGGGTTAGCCCCAACCTTGAGCGAGCTGCGGGGCGAGCACTCGGATCGTCTGCTGCATGTGTGGTCACCGGATCGTGCAACCTCCGCTCGAGTGATCCACGATCAAGCGCAGAGTGAACATTAGGTGTCGCCACGCGCGCTGAGGGTGTCAAGTCCGGCCGGGTATTCTGTCCGTTACCGTAAGATCAAGGCGGCTCGTCGTCAGCCGGAACCAGCTGATCGGAGTCGACCGTACTGCCGCGATCGGGATATCGTCTTAGCTCAACACGCCAGCCTAGTCGGGGACTGGGAACCGCCGACAGATCCGCGTTCGGACGGCGATGATCGAGGTTAGCCAGCCCTATGCGGTCCTGGCCGACTCTGCAGGGCTCCGCCGATAGATCGCTGCAAGCCACCGCGGCGCTGGGGAGTTTCAGCGGGATCCTTCCGGCTGGTCCCGGGCGCACCGCTTCGCCTGGAAACGACCAGATGGCTCCCCATTCGGTTCTCTCGCCCATTTTGCAATCCAGGGCGTCAGCTAGCGAAGATGTCCACAGGGTAATCGGACCGATGCAGGTGAAGCGCTTCCCGGCCATGCCCGGACGGCGAAAGGAGGTGACGTACTGGCGTGAGGCCGGTGTCTGCGGGGCGTCGCACGGCAGAGACAGTTGTGCGCCCGGCGGCCGCTGTGGCCAACAGAGCCTGATCGGGAAGGACTGGAGGAGGGGGAACTCCAAGATGACACTCAAACCTTGGACGGTGGGCAACTCGGGCGTCGGGTGCGTTCGGATGGCTAGTCAGCTGGCTGGAGTGACCTCCCCCGAAGCGACTTGACCTTGGGGAGTTAGGCTTCCCTTCGGGTCGGACGGGTTCGTCGCGAGGCGTTGCGGACCTGCGTGTCAGAGCTCCGCCACGGCCCACTGTCCTCGCCGGCCACCATGACAGATGTAAGGTACCGCCCGACCTACTCCACATCACGCTCGTCGCGCGGATCGCGACGAGCGTGACTACCGAAATCGATGCGCGAGCCCGCTTCCAGCTCAGAGGTGAGGCGGTGGGTCCCGTAGCGTAGGCTCACGCGCAAGTGTTGCGTGCTCGGCACTCTAGACTAGGTGAATACCGCCGTCGGAGACGGCCTCCGGTACCACACACCAACCTGTATGCCCTCCCGGACATTTCGCCCTGCTACAGTTGCGCAGGCCCATGAGGTGTCGGCGCGGCCGACAGCCCGAATTAGTGCGAGGTGGCTGATGGATCGGTTGATTGCCCCCGGACTGTGGCAGTTGGACACGCTACTGGGCGGATGCGAAGAGGTCAACTCGGTGTTCCTTATTGAGGGCGAGCGACCGTGCCTAGTCGAGACCGGACCGCAGAAGGACGCAGCGACCGTGCTGGCTGCGTTGCACGACCGGGGGCTCGGACCAGAAGAGCTCGCATACGTGATCCTGACACATATCCATCTTGACCACGGAGGTGCGGTTGGCGAAGTCGCCCACTACTTCCCCGATGCGCGCATAATCTGTCACCCCAAGGGCCTACGCCATCTTGCTGATCCCAGTCACCTGGTAGCGGCGGCAGGGCGGGTCTACGGTTCTCGGCTTGACTCTCTCTATGGGCGCATGACCGCGGTCGATCAAGATAGGCTCTTCCCGGGAGAGGATCGGGAAATGGTAGACTTGGGTGGTGGCCGCAGGCTCCTTCTGCTTGACTCGCCGGGTCATGCCAAGCACCACCTTGGGGTCCTCGATGAGTCCAGCGGTGCGTTGCTTGTGGGAGACGCCGTGGGTGTCAAGATCCCCGGAGGCGGTGAGCTGCGTCCGGCCACACCACCTGACGACTTTGATCTCGATCTCGCGATTAATTCGCTGCACAAGTTCCGAGACGTTCATCCGACCCAGGTGGTACTCACGCACTTCGGCCCCGCAGGCGACCCCGACGAGGTGATCAGTGAGGCAGAGGACCGACTTCGCGAGTGGTGCACAGTCGCTGAGAGAGCCTACGCTGAGGCGCCTACCTTGGAGCACATCGAACAGGCACTTCGTGACGAAGTTAGCCAATCTTTAGATGCGGACCCTGAACGGCGACAGATGGCACACGTGCTCAACGGAACGGAGTCCAATGCCGCTGGCTTGTTGAGATGGATGCAGAGCCGTGATCAAGTCAGAGCGTCGCAGATCGTCTAAGACAGACCTTCGCCACTTCCGTCCGCCACGCTCTACCGGAGAGATTGGAAGTTGGTGAATCAGGGCGGACGGCGAGCTCCCGATAAGGTTCGCTGAACGACAGAAGGACCGTACCACTCGGAGCTGTGGCTAACGATCCCGATGTCTCTTACGCGGATATTTGGCACTTGAGCTNNAGGGCGCCACTCGGCAATACGGCACTTACGCCGCGCTCCAGGGACTATGGCCGCTGGATGCCTCGTCGGCAATCGAACCAGATGGGAAGCGGTTTCCGTCGGATTCAACTTATTTACTCAAGCTTGAGGGTCTAATTCACTGTGTTCCCGTGGGAACGCCGACATGGGCACCGACATCTACCCAGGTCTTCTGGTCCGTGGATCGTTGGCGTCTCCGTCACTTGCGCCGGTCGTCTCAGGGCCAACGGTCCGGGCCCGTTGTTGGCAGTCGGGTGTCCCGGCAAGGAGATGGGGGTCGAGTTGCGGCCCCCAAGTGGAGATCCGGCACACGGCGAGCGTGGGGCCTAGGCTGGTCCGCGCTAATGCTCCCGCCAGCCCTAGCGCTCCACTTCCACCTCGGCCTGACGAAGGAGAAAACTGCTCGCTTGTGACGGCCGAATATTTCATGACCCCTTGACACCCGTTCTGGCCTGTCGTATACATATAGCCAAATTTGGTAGGACCGGCGGACCCGAGAGGAGGTCTGGCATGAACGAGCAGGGTGGCCAGTGGAGTGCAGCTGAGGTACAGGCCGGTCTAGTGGGTGGCCTCGCCACCGGAACTATCTCTAGGCGCGACTTCGTTAAGGGAGCGGTGGCTCTAGGAATGAGTCCAATGGTCATCCGTGCGCTGCTAACCGGTTTCACCCCGAGCCCAGTTGCTGCGGCTAAGCGAGCGGCGCAATTTGAACAAGCTGCCGCGACCAAGCGAGAAGCGACGATCACGATGGCCATCTCCGCCACTCCTGGCAACCTCGACATCGAGGTCGGAGGGGGCCCAGTAGCAGAAGACTTGATGAATGCCCTTAACGACAACTTCTTCCGATGGAAGACGCATCCATCGGGCCCGTCCGGCGGGTTCATCGCCTCAGTTACCGATTCCAATTACTCGGCACAGTTCGAGCCGCGGATGGCCGAGAGTTGGTCCGTTCAAGGAAATACCGTCACCTTCAACCTGCGGCACGGCGTTATGAGCCACGCTGGCAATGAGTTGACCNNTGTACACGTATAAACGGGCGTACGCCATGGCCGGGGTCGGGGCGTTCCTGAACCAGGTCGCGGGGATGCAGTCAATTAACGATCTGGTCGCGACCGACAAGTACACGGTGACGTTCACGCTGCATCAGCCCCCGACGATCTTTCTAATGGCGGTGCCAATAACTCACCGCATTATCTACGATTCCACCGAGATGCTGGCGCATGCTACCAGCTCCGATCCGTGGTCCGCGAACTTCATTGCCGCCGGCGATGCCGGCTTCGGAGCCTATAAGTTGCAGTCGTATGTAGCTGGTCAAAAGGTTATCATTGAAGCCTTTGCCAACCACTTCAATGGCCCCCCGCCGGTCAAGAAAATCACTCTCACGGCTGTTCCAAACGACGATGACCGTACTGCACTGCTAATCCGTGGCGACGTAGACATGGCGTACGAGCTCACTCCCAAGGAGTACCGCTCTCTCGCGGCTAATAAAGGGGTGAACGTCTGGTCATTTCCGTCCGTGACGGTCGCGCTGTACATGATCGATCCCCTCTTTTCTCCGTTCGACTCTCTCAAGGTTCGGCAGGCAGTGGCCTATGCTGCCCCATACGATGCCGTGGTCGATACGATTTACGACCACTACGCCCGCCGAGCTGGCGGGCCGATTCCCTCTTGGTTCCCCGGGTATCAAAGCTCGTTCACCCGATACAGTACCGATCTCGGAAAGGCGAAGCGTCTACTCGAAGCAGCTGGGCACAAAAGCGGCTTTTCAGCAGACATCGTTTACAACAACGACGACCCAGTGCAGGAGCCGATGAGTGAGCTATTGGCGTCTAATATGAGCCAAATAGGGGTCAACCTCAACCTTCAAGCGCTTACTCCTGGGGCATATTCCACGCAAGAGTTTGCGAAAACTAAGGCCGGCAAGACCGCACTGATGACGTACGTGGACGGTCCCTTCGTACCTGATCCGTACTACGACATTTATCTCAACTTTGAATCGACGTCACCGCTAAATTTCTCACAGGTCAAAGTGGCGGNNCAGTTTTGGAAAAGATGGCGACTTTGACAGACTTCAACAAAGTGATCCAGCTCGGTTTCCATGCGCAGTCGATCGTTGCCGAGCAAGTTCCGTGGGTATTCGTTGCTCAACCGGACCTCCAGATCGCAGCCCGGAGTTATGTCACGGGCGTCACCGCATATCTCATTTACTTTGACTACGAAAAGCTGAGGGTAGTAGGCGCGTAGCCGTCTAGTTCGGAGTGGATTGGTGGGGCGAGGACAGTGGCCTATACGGGACGGTCGTCTCAGTGGAGNNTAATGACACCGTAGCGTTATGAGCGGAGCGCCACACGGGACGCCAGATCGAGTTGCTGGTAGGAGCAGCGGGCTAATGTTTCGGGAAGTCATCTGGTCGGCGAGCCTCCCCGAGTGGCGATGGACACTCGCGGTCATGTACGGCGGTCGGTCGAGCGGTAGTCTGAGTCCCGCGACGGCGCAACGGCGAGCCTTGTCTAGCGATCTTGGAGGCACGTCAGTCGCCGTTTGCGCGGGTAACGGGCCGTTAAGGAGAAGCTTTGAAAGACTTGCCCTGTAGCCGAACAGCCGAACACTATCGACATGGCGCCGACTCGGGTTCAGGAGCCTCCAGGAGCCTGGCGATGCGAGTCGGCAGTTGAACGGGCCGTGATGGGAGCCGTTGTCAGGCGGTCGTGATCGAGCAGGCACGGCTCGTGGCAACTGACGGAAAGGCCCTTACGGCGCCCAGCGTCCCGCATGTGCCCCAGCCTCTGGGCAGAGTCTCGCGCCTTGCGGGGGCCCTGTCGGACCCCGGGACGGGACGACTTCGTTCTGCTAGACGGATCTCTCGACTGCCGGGCCCAGCCGGTACGTTAGGGTAGAGTGAATCGCCACCGGCGCCGGTCTGGCAGACTCGAGGCGGACTTCATTCGCCGTCATCGCAATGTGGTGCATGAAGGTTGACCCGATGCACGGCCGCCCCTGCGCGCCACTGCGGGCAAGCACAGTCGGCAAGGGTGAATTCATGGGCGCCGTGGAGACATTTTTGATCCGTCGCTCATTAGGGTCGCTGACCGCCGCCGCCACGCGGCCCGCGGGTCGATGCTCGAGCCTACCGGCGACAGTTATGGCCGCGAACTAATGACGAAGTATGTGCTTAAGCGGCTGGCGTTCTTGCCGCCTCAAATCATCGGCGTGACCCTCATTACGTTTCTGCTTGTGAGGCTTCTACCCGGGAATCCCGCAGTCCTTCTACTTGGCCCGGACGCGACGCCGCTAGGAGTGGCTCGAATGGATCAGCGACTCGGGCTGTCGCATCCCCTGTACGTGCAGTACGCGCTCTACCTAAACAATCTAATACATGGAAACCTTGGCACTTCCTTCTACACTGGACAGCCCGTAACCTCCGAGATCGGTCAGAGGCTCCCGGCAACGTTGGAGCTGATTACGTACTCCCTGATTGTGATGGTGGTGCTCGGCCTCCTGGGCGGCGCGTTCGTCGCCTGGCGACCGAAGGGTATCGTCGATCGTGTCGCATTCGTCTACGGCATGCTCGCCGGCGCCCTGCCTGACTTTTGGCTCGGACTTCTTCTGCTTTACTTCTTTTTCTTCAAGCTGGGTTGGCTACCACCACCAGTGGGGCGTATCGCGAGCAATATCCCTCCGCCGCCGCACGTTACGGGCTTCTACACTATCGACAGCGTCCTGTCACGGGACTGGCCGGCTCTGGCCTCTTCAGTTGAGCACCTCATCCTTCCTGTCACCACGTTAGTCCTCGCCTACATGGGGTCGATACTGAAGATGACGCGGGCAAGCCTGAGCGAGGTTCTACAGTCGGACATGATCGAGTTTGCGCGCGCATCCGGATTGAGCCGGATCGATATCCTCAGATACGGACTTCGCAATGCATTCCCTCCTATAGTGACTGTGATCGGACTCAGCTATGGATTTTTACTTGGCGGAGCCGTGCTCGTCGAGACCATCTTCTCGTGGGGAGGACTCGGGCAGTACGCTGTTCAAGCGGTTCTCAATTCTGACTACGCCGCACTGCAAGGGTTTCTTCTCGTTGCGGCGATCTTCAACTTGTTTGTCTACTTGGCGGTCGACATCGTGAATCGGATCGTTGACCCAAGGCGTCAGATATGAGGGAGTTAGGCCGGATGCCAGCCCGGCTCCGCGGACAGGTCCGGGAGAACTGGGTCGCTAGGCATTTGGGCCTGAGCTTCGCCCTGTTGGTGCTCGGAGTATTTATTCTGGGTGCCATATTCGCGCCATGGCTCGCACCACACAACCCTGTCATCGCCGACCCTACCGCCTCGCTGGTGCCCCCTGGCTCGCCCGGCCATCTCCTCGGGACAGACTCCATCGGACACGACATCCTGTCTCAGTTGATGTATGCGCCTCGAATCGATCTAGTAGTGCCAGTCGTAGCAACTGTTGTATCTTTCGCGATCGGGGTACCGATTGGCGCGTGGATCGGGTTTTATTCGGACCGCCAAGGCTTCCTCGGACTGGCCAGTGGCCAGTTGATGCGCGCAGTCGATATTCTCCAGGCCTTTCCTGTATTCGTCCTCGCGCTTGTGCTGGTGGCTACCCTCGGACGAAGTGAAATCAACGTGGTGTATGCACTCGTAGTACTTGAGACACCGGTATTCCTGCGGTTAACGCGATCATCCGTGGGCTCGGTCCGTCAGCGAACCTTCGTGGAGGCTGCCCGAACGGCTGGGACCTCGGAGATTAGGATCATCCTCGGGCACGTGATGCCGAACGCCATCGGGCCTGCACTTATCAATGCCTCTGTTTTGACAGGTAGCGGCATTCTGATCACAGCGGGGCTCAGCTTCGTCGGTGCCGGCGTGCCCCCGCCCACACCCGAGTGGGGGTTGATGGTGTCTGAAGGGTCGGAGAACATAATCACCGGTCAATGGTGGGTAACGGTGTTCCCGGGAATCTGCATCGGACTCGCCGTCTTCAGCCTGGCCTTGGTTGGCGGATGGCTTACTGAGCTCCTTGATCCACGGAGGCGGAGCTGGTGACAGACGGCGATGCCGGGAACACGATTCTGACTGTGGAACAACTTTCGGTTGGATTCCGGGAAGGTCGTGAGCCGAATAGTGAGGTGATTCGCAATCTCTCGCTCACCGTCGCGGGCCAAGAAGTGCTTGGAGTTGTGGGCGCCAGTGGAAGTGGCAAGTCAATACTTGCACGCTCAGTATTGGGTCTGGTGCGGACACCGCCCGGGGTAGTTCGTGGCTCCATTCGGCTTCATGGGCAAGAAATGGTGGGCCTCAGCGAGTCAGCCGTCAGTCGATTGCGCGGCCAGCAGATGTCGCTCATTGTGTCCAATGCCCGTGCTAGGCTAAACCCCCTCATCTCTGTAGGAGATCAAGTGGCGNNCGAGCCGTGCGTGGCGGCCGCCACCTGGGCAACAGTGAGGCGCGGGTGGAAGCGCTCCACCTTCTGGAAGCGGTGGGCATGCCGGACCCGAGGCGGCGATTCCATGCACTACCCGAGGAACTGAGCGGAGGGATGTGCCAGCGTGTCGTGATCGCTTTGGGTATCGCGAATGAGCCAAGGCTTATCGTTGCGGACGAGCCGACGAATGGCCTGGACGTCACTGTTCAAGCACAAGTCCTCAAGCTGATCAGGGAAATAATGAGCCGCCGCGACGCCGGAATGCTCTTGATGACGCGTGACATGGGAGTGGTCGCGCACTACTGCGACCGCGTTGCTGTTCTTGACCACGGCGAGATTGTCGAAGTTGCAGATGTTGCGAGCTTCTTCAGAGCGCCGCAGCACGCGCGCAGCCGCGCCCTACTTGATGCTGCGTTCGCATCGCGCGGAGCTGAGGGCACCGAAGCCCGGAAGTTCGGTCGACTGCACAGCGGCCCGGCCGACCTGAAACCCGGAGGAGAGGTTCTTTTAGAGGTACGTGATCTGGTGAAACACTTTCCGATTCGTGGTGATCGTCACCATGTGGTCCATGCCGTGAACGGAGCGTCATTCCAGATTCGTGAAGGCGAAACCCTAGCGTTAGTGGGCGAGAGCGGCTCTGGCAAGACAACGGTTGGTCGAAGCATTCTTGGCTTGTCCACCTTAACGAGTGGCGAGATTCTCTTCAGGGGCAGAGATCTGGGCAGTCTTTCCAAGCGCGAGCTTGGCCCGCTTCGGCCGCAGATCCAGGCAGTCTTCCAGGATCCACGAGATTCGCTAGACCCACAAACGACGGTGGCGGCCGTTGTCGGGGAGCCACTACGGGGGAAGGAAGGCTGGACCAGGATACGTCGGGAGGAACGTATCCGCGAAGTGCTGCAACTGGTCAGCCTCCCACCGGACGTGGCGAGCCAACGACCGGGTCGCCTCTCTAGTGGTGCCCAGCAGCGCGTCGCGATAGCGCGCGNNGAGATCGTCCATCTCCTCGTCGCGATTCAGCAACAGCTGGGTACATCCTATTTGTTCATTTCTCACGACATTACCGCTGCGCGTGAGCTCAGTCACCGGATCGCAATCATGTACCTAGGCGAGATCGTTGAGATTGGTCGCTCGGAGGACATCTACCGCGAGCAGTTACATCCGTATGGCAAGGTTTTGCTTGGCTCCGTGCTGTTTCCGGATCCGAGTGAGGTGGTCGGACAGGTCGAGGCGAGAGGGGAGATCCCGAGTCCGGTAGACTTGCCGACGGGCTGCTTCTTCCACCCGAGGTGCGCGTTTGCAATCGACCGCTGCGCGGTGGAACATCCAAGACTGTCCGTTCTCGCCGGTGAAGAGGTGGCGTGCTGGCGGGCTCCGGAACTACTGTCAAGCGAACGACGACGAGCTGGAGACGGAAAGAGTGGAAGTCGAGTAGAGAAGGAGGACGGGCTGCGCGGGGACGGTAGGTAAATCGCCTACNNCGTGGAGGTGCGGCGTGAGTAGATCTGGAGAAAGCAGTGGCGGACGCGGCCCGCGACGTGACCTCGTGGGATACGGGGCGGTCGGACCAGGAGTGGTCTGGCCGGGGGGGGCACGCGTAGCACTCAGTATTGTGGTGAACTACGAAGAGGGGAGCGAGCGCTCTCTTTGGGCTGGGGATGACAGTAACGAGAACTTAGGCGAATGGACAAGGAGTGTCGGGGAGGGGTATCGAGATCTCGGAACCGAGTCTGTGTACGAGTACGGAAGTAGAGCCGGTATCTTTCGCCTGCTGAGGCTGCTCAACTCTGTCCATATGAAAGGGACGATTTTTGCGGCGGCAATGGCGCTGGAGAAGAACCCGGAAGCTGCAGAGGCGATTCGGGCGGCAGGCCATGAAGTGTGTGCCCACGGGTACAGGTGGAGCGAGGAGTGGACGCTGTCTCGCGAGGAGGAGCGGGAGCGGATCGGGCTCGCAGTGGAGTCTTTGAAACGTACCGTTGGGGTCCGCCCGGTTGGCTGGTACAGTCGCTGGATGGCTAGCGAATATACGCGGGATCTGCTGGTTGAGGAAGGAGGCTTCCTGTATGACTCGAATGCCTATAACGATGACTTGCCATACTACGTTCCGGTCTTAGGCACCCAACATTTGGTACTCCCATACACGCTGACTTACAATGACGCTCGGTATAGCGTCGGCCACTTCGGGGCACCGTCCGATTTCTTGGACTATCTCATACGTGGCCTTGACTATCTGTGGGAGGAAGGTGCCTCAGACCCGAAGATGATGTCGGTTGGCCTCCATGCGCGTTGGAGCGGGCAAGCCGCGCGGGCGTCAGTGGTTCGCGAGTTCCTAGAGTACGCTGCCAAGAAGGGCGATGTGTGGTTCGCCACCAGACGCGAAATCGCCGAGTGGTGGATGGAACGGCAGCCAAGACCCTAGACGCGTTAGTGAAGAGGCAGCTTATCGGGCCGATGGCGTTGCTCTAATCCGACTACATCGTGTCTAGAGGACGCGTCAGCCACGTGCGTCATAGAAGAGCGGAACTTTCGCCTTTGACCGGCCTATAGTTGGGTGGCTGATCGACATCGCCCACGTCGCGGCCGGTTGTACTTTCTGCGCGAGTCTCCCGAGGCCTAGTTATACAGTGCCTCGCGACACTCTAAACGTGTCCTTCCAGCGAACTGTCGTAGCAGGACAGCGCCCCGCTTGGCCAAGATCTGTTGCCGAATGGCAGCCCCCAACCCGCTTTAGCACGGAGGGCTGATCGGAGCATCGCCAACATGCCGAGCTTGACACCGTGCGCTGACCACTTGTATACTGCTAGCTATTAGGCGCTGGGAGGTTCTAAGGAAAAATGCTGTCGCCGACTCACCTTGTGTTGCTTCTGATCGTGCTGCTCTTGGCACTCGTGGTATTCGGTCCAAAGCGGCTCCCAGAGTTGGCTCGCGGGCTGGGCCAGGCGATCCAAGAGTTTAAAAAAACCTCTTCATCGGCCGCCACGGAGGTGCGGTCGCTGACCTCGCCCCTAAGCTCCTCAGCGGTAGCGGAGTCCGAGGAGCCGGCTGACGTCGCGACTCCGCAACCCAAGTAGCTTTACGTGGCGGAGGCAGCCTCGCGGCTGCCGATGAGGCCTGGGACGGCGCCTGTCGGTCACTCGCGGGGTGCCCGGTTGGTCCGGTCGCATGCGGCTCGAACGAGCCCCGCGGTGCCGCTGCCGCGTTAAGGGTGGAGACAGATGGCCTAGTCTCGCCACGGCGGATTCGAACAACTAGGCGACTAGTGGCCGCGAGGCTTGACAACCTCAATCGGCCACGGTATATGTATAGCTTATACGAGGTGAGCACGACCAGTAAATCGTGCCCACGCGGCCATCGACGCTCGTCCGGGTGGACTTGAGGCAGAGTTGGACTATCGAACCGTTGGACCGAAGGTGCTCGAGCGTGAGTAGCAGGCACCCGCTTGAGCAGCTGCTAAAACCTAGCTCGATCGCGATTATCGGTGCCTCGGAAGAGCAGACGCGGTTTGGAGGACGCACACTTCCCAACCTTTTGCGACACCAGTTCCGAGGGCGGCTCGTGGCAGTCAATCCGCATCACAGCGCTGTACGTGGTGTCGCCTGCTATCCGTCGATTGTGGACGTTCCGGACCGGGTGGATTTGGCGATAGTTGCGGTCCCGGCGCAGAGCGTTCTTCCAACGCTGCGCGCCTGCGCACAAAAAGGAGTGCGGCTAGCCAATGTTATCACCGCCGGATTCAGCGAAATGGGGGAATCTGGCGCTGCCCTACAGAGAGAAATGACGAAGCTCGCCCAGGAGTCTTCCATGCGCATACTGGGACCCAACTGCCTTGGCTTCCTGAACGTTCCTGACGGCATCGCTGCGGCCGCGGCGGGCGTGTTGAGCATCCAGGACATCCGCCAAGGAGCTGTCTCGCTAGTTTCTCAGAGCGGTGCGCTAGCATTCTCGTCGATCTTCATCCGGGGTCACGACCGCGGAGTTGGCTTCCGATACGTCGTGTCGAGTGGCAATGAGTGTGACTTAACCTCGACTGACTTCATTTCGTTTTTCGTCGACGACGAAGGGACACACGCAATCGCCGCGCTCGTGGAGGGATTCCGTGATCCGGCCGCACTCAAGGCGGCCTTTGAGCGGGCAGCTGACATCGGCAAGCCGGTCGTTCTGCTGAAGGTCGGGCAGTCGGAGGCTGGGCGTCGCTCCGCGGCCGCGCATACCGCCTCTCTCGCTGGCTTGGACGATGTTCATGATGCATTCCTGCGTCAACTTGGGGTTATGCGGGTCGACGATATCGACCAGTTATGGGAAGTGCCATGGCTACTATCCGCGGTCTCGCTGCCAAAGGGGCGGAACGTGGGCATTATCTCTGGGTCGGGTGGCCTAAACGGAATACTTTCCGATCGTCTCCAGGCGAAAAATCTTCGGGTTCCAGCCCTCGGTGACGCGTCGTTGAGAGCTCTTCGAAGCTTGTTGCCCGAATACGCATTTGTCGGGAACCCGCTCGACGTGTCCGGCTCCGTGGGTATCGCCGGTAATCGGGAAGACATAGAACGGTTCTGCGAATCCATCCGTATTCTGGATCGTGATCCCGCAGTCGACGTGATTGTGCTAGGACTGGTGATCGCAGCGGCAGACTTCGCTGCTGCGATAATCCCCATCGCGGTGGCGCTGCGCCAATGCCAGAAGCCAGCCGTGCTACTCGCACCTGGGGGGAGCATCTCAGATGAAGGATTGGAGCCCACGCTTGGGATGGGCCTGCCGGTATTCCGGAGCACAGGCAATTGCGCTGCTGCTTTGGGGCACCTCTGCGATTACGGGGAGTTCCGGTCGCGATGGTCAGGGCCTCCCAAAGGCAGCGGTCGAACTCGTGGCGCCCGAACCGACCAGGGTGCTCAGCGTCTCCCGACCGAACCGCTCGCTCTTCTCGAGCACTTTGGAATACAGAGCGCGCGACAGATCCTGGTGTCCGACCTCGAGTCGGCCTTACAAGCTGCAGCAGATATCGGATACCCGGTGGCTCTTAAGACCGCCGCACCCTCGGTGGTGCATAAGACCGAGCTAGGGGCCGTTGCCATTAATATCCAATCATCGGAGCAATTGGCTAGCGCGTTCCGACGAATCTTCGCTACAGACGATCTCCTTCCCGCGGTAGTACAAGAAATGGTAAGCGGGGTCGAAATGCTCCTGGGCGTCGTTCACGATCCAGAATTCGGGCCTGTCCTAGCTCTGGCTGCGGGAGGCACCTTGGTGGAACTACTGGAGGATAAAACGCTCGCGATCGCACCGATTGGCGAGGCCGGCGCACGGGCGATGGTCGAGAGTCTGCGTTCTAGTCCGCTACTACGAGGCTTCCGCGGTCGACCAGATGCGGACGAAGAAGCACTGGTTCAGGCACTTCTTGCCCTATCGCGGATAGCAGTCGAGGCCGGCGACCGGTTGGTGGCACTGGACATCAACCCGCTTATGGTCCGAGAAAATGGCCGCGGCGCGCGAGCGGTAGACGCGACCATTGAATGGCGTGTCGGTCCGGATTGAAGGAGTCCCTTCGTGCCCACACTTCGTGACCAGGCAGCGATTGTCGGCATCGGTGAGACAGAGTTTTCAGCAAACTCAGGTCGGTCCGAACTGACCCTTGCCTGTGAGGCTATCAAAGGTGCCGCAGCCGATGCAGGAATCCCCGTACACGACATTGACGGTATGGTCCGATCCAACTCGGACTCGAACACTGAAGTCGCCCTGATCTCAGCGCTCGGACTTCCCAACCTTAGCTACTTTGGTGAGATAGGGTACGGAGGGAGTGGCGCTGCGGCACTCGTCGGTCACGCAGCGGCAGCGATCACCCTTGGTCTGGCCCGCGTCGTTGTCTGCTTTCGCGCCATGAACGAGCGCTCGGGGCGACGCTTTGGGCTGTCGGCGGCTCCGTCGAAGGTCGGGGGAACGCTCGCCTTCGAGGCGCCCTACGGAATGCTGGTGGCAGCACACCGGTTTGGAATGTTCGCCCGCCGTCACATGCTGGAATACGGCACCACTAGCCGCCAGTTCGGCATGGTCGCTGTCACCCAGCGGGAACATGCACTTCGCAATCCCCGCGCGATGATGTATGGCAGACCGCTCTCGATAGAGGACCATCAGAATAGCCGCCTGATCTGCGACCCGCTTCATTTGTACGACTGTTGCCTGGAGTCGGACGGCGCGGTCGCATTCATAGTGACGTCAGCCCACCGAGCCAAAGATTTGCGCCAGCGACCGGTGCTAATAATGGGAGCCGCACAGGCTAGCGGACCAGAGGCAGACGCAATTGTGTACCGACCATCGGTCTCGCTTTCAGAAGCAGAGTACGCGGCAAAGGGTGTCTACGCGATGGCCGGACTGAGTCCTGCGGACATTGACGTCGCCGAATTCTATGACCATTTCAGCCCGTTTGTTTTGTTTGCCCTGGAGGCATTCGGCTTCTGCGAGCGCGGTGAAGCTGGCGCCCTCGTCGAGAGTGGCTACACGGCCTGGCCGGACGGCAGGCTGCCTGTCAATACTCATGGCGGCAATCTCTCCGAAGCATACATCCACGGGGTAACTCACGTATTGGAGGGTGTCCGCCAGTTGAGAGGCACTTCGACGTGCCAGGTGCCGGACGCCGAAGTGGCGCTTGTCGGTAGCGCGGTGGCGCAGTTGTCTAGCGCTGTCATCCTTCGGAGGTAATCTTTTGGATAGCTCACAATTGGCTGAACTACCAGAGCCCATCAGCGATCAAGACTCGGCTCAATACTGGGAAGCCTGCCAAAGGCTTGAGTTTGTCATGCAGTGCTGCTCAGACTGTGGAGTGTATCGGTTTCCACCGCGAAGCATGTGCGGCACATGCGGTTCATTTGCTGCAGAGTGGACGGCCATGAGCGGTCTTGGTCAACTCTACAGCTGGGTCATCGTGCACCATCCGGTGCACCCTGGTGCGACCGGGAGGGTTCCCTACATAGTGGCGTTGGTCAATTTGGCCGANNCCGAGGGACCCCGGATTGTCACAAACCTTGTGAACTGCAGACCGTCTCTGCTCCAGTCTGACCTGGCAGTGGAGCTGGTTTGGGATACGACGGGGTCCCGCGTGCCCTTACCGAAGTTTCAACCCAGAGCACTAGACTGAGGAGACGATCAATGGGCTTGTTCTTGGAAGACCTGCGCACCGGGCAGACGTACCGGACCGCATCACGGACAGTGACAGAGGCTGACGTCGTGATCTACTCGGGGCTGTCAGCTGACTACAACTCCCTGCACACGGATGAGGAGTACGCGAAGGGTACCCCGTATGGCACGCGAATCGCTCATGGCCCTCTGGTTCTGGCCATGGCGATGGGCCTGCTGAATCGGCTAGGGCTAACTGAAGGCACAAGTCTGGGGTTTCTAGCAATCGACAGTTGGCGCTTCATTGGGGCGGTGAAGATCGGCGACACTATCACCGTTGAGATGACAATCACTGACGCCCGCGCTTCAAGCAAGGCGGGACGCGGGGTATTGAAGAGGCATTTGGAGGTGATAAATCAGCGCGGCGAGACCGTGCAACAGGGGGACATGGTATCACTCGTACAAAGTCGCCCGGAACCTGGTGCATGACTACCCATAGCAGCCAGTCGCTGGGCGTGAGCGACAGTCCGTACCCGAACGGGTGGGTGGGCCAGACGAGGTCGGCGGTGGTCCTGTTTCTTGACCGAGGTCGACGCGGATTGCCGAGGGTCGAGGTTGGGTTAGGATCGCTCCGAAGCTGGTTGGACATTGGTAAGCCCGCTGTGGTCAAAGAAGCTGGACGTTGCCACGTGAAGGAATCTACCTTATCGAGGGAAGGTGATGACTTAGCTCGACATGGGCTATCCGCTCCGAACTGGCGTGCGATGAACGTCATGCGGATGGTGGTTCAGCCTTGTGCCCTACCAGAGTCCGCCATTGTCTGAACGGAGCACACGGTCCCTCGTCTTCAAGACCATTGACGCTCACTTCGACCTGTTTGTCGCCGATTTGCAGAATTTCTGCCGAATTCGAAGTCGCCGCCGCGAGCCCGACCAAATGGTAGCGGCCGCCGAATTCGTCAAACAGCGGCTCGAAACTCTCGGAGCGAGAGTCGAGTTGATCGAGGCGGACGCATCCTTCCCCTACGTGCTAGGCGAACTGGACGGTGGCCCACCGACGCTCCTGAATTACAACCATTACGATGTTGAGGTTCAACCAAGCGGTGAGGATTCCGATTGGATCTCTGGACCTTACGAGGCGAGGGTACGCGATGGCGCAGTTTACGCTCGAGGAGTGGCGGATAACAAAGCGGCTTTGATGTCGAGAATACACGCAGTGCGGGCGATCCAGCTCGCAGGCATGAAGTGCCCTGTGGGTGTGAAGTTTGTGATCGAAGGCAAGAAAGAACTGCATTCGCCCGACCTAGCAGGGTTCTTCGCTGCTCAGGGATCTAGGTTGTCGACCGATGCGGTCCTGTGGGAGAACTCCACGCTGGATAGGGACGGCAGGCCGCTCCTCAGGCTCGGCGAAAAAGGGCTGCTCTACGTGAGACTCGATGTGGTCGAACTGCGTGGTGAGGTTTCGTCGCAGTACGCTCCTGTGCTCAGAAGTGCGACAGCTTCGCTAGTGCGGGTGCTGAGCAGTATTGTTGGCCCTGGAGAGAGGTGCCTTCTACCCGGCTTCTATGACGGCGTGCGGCAGGCTGAGCCAGAAGAAGTGGCCCTTATGCGGGCGATTCCGGTCGATGTGGTCCATTTGGCTCGGCGGGCAGGGATCAGTCCTGACGCCATGGGTACTGGTGCTGAGCTAAGCATCCGGCTCCGTAGCGAACCCTCGGTACTCATCGCTGGGGTTACCGGGGGGTCGGTGGCTGAGCCATATATCCTGGGACTAGCGGCGAGTGCCAGCGCCACATTGGAGTTTCGCTTGGTTCCCGGGCAGGAGCCCAGCGCGGTCCTCGCAAGCCTGCGGGAATGCCTGTCGAGCCAAGAGGAGCAGGGCGTTGTGCTCACGGTCTTAGGAAGCTCCCGCCCGGCACGAACGGACTTTGACAGCCCGTTCGTGAGGCTGGTCGCACGCACCGCTCGGGACGTCTATGGACTTGAGCCCCTCCTCGATCCGCTCGCGCCTGTGATCGGAGGACAAGGGGCCTGTCCCCTTGAGCCGATCGTGGGCCTCGGGGTCGGGCGCAGTACAGCGAATGCTGACGGGCCTAACGAGCACGTTCGACTAGAGGATTATCGAAATTCAATCAGGCACGTCGTATCAATCATTCTGGCCATGGCGGACGGAGGAGGATGAAATGACTTCTGCTGACGCGTCAGACTTGGAGAATCGGGCAATGACCATGTTCGGGCCAGATTTTCCTCGCCTAAAGAGAGCGTGCGAGGAGCTTCGTAATTGGGGGCGATGGGGATCGGACGATGAGATCGGCACACTCAACTTTATCACGCCCGCCCATATCAAAAGAGCTTCGAAGCTGGTTCGTTCGGGCCGCGTAATTTCACTTGCGATGGACCTGTCTCAATTCGGACCACAGGTCGGAGTTAGCGGACGATTCAATCCGATGCACTACATGATTCGGGACGGGCAGGACGCTCTATTGTCACAAATCTCCGTCATTCCTGCTGGGTTCGGTTCCGCCGACGACATATTTATGATGCCTACCCAAGGAGCAACCCACTGGGACGCGCTCAGCCACGTGTTTTGGGAGGGAAAGATGTGGAATGGGTATGCCGCGCAGCTCGTCAGCAGTAGTGGTGCCGCACGCAACGGAATTGAGAACGTACGCGAGCGGGTTGTTGGGCGGGGTGTTCTATTAGATATCCCTCGGTATCTGGGAGTCGCGACTCTTGATGAGGGTTACCCCATAACGGTAGCTGACCTGGAAGGTGCAGCGGCTGAGGCTCGTGTCGCGATCGGCACAGGAGACATGATCCTTCTCAGAACGGGACAGTTAGCGGAGTTTCGGCAAGCAAACTCATGGCACGGCTACGCCTATGGCTCAGCTCCGGGGTTTGCCTTCGAGACGGCGTTCTGGCTGGCGCGCAATAACATCGCCGCTGTGGCGACCGACACTGCAAGCGCCGAAGCTAAGCCGTCGGAAGTGATGTGGCTGAGGGAAGTGATTCCGGCGGGTCCGCTTCCGTGGCACCGCGTGGTTATCGCAAACATGGGACTGCTAGTTGGTGAGATGTTTGATCTGGACAGGCTCGCGGAAGCCTGTGCCGAGGAGAATAAGTATGAGTTTCTCTTCATCGCGCCGAGCCTGCCTTTGGTAGGCGCGGTGGGGTCGCCTGTAAATCCGATTGCGATTTTCTAAAGTCGACCAGGTCAAGCAAAGTGACGCGCATTGGCGAGTTCATAAAGGAGCTGCAGGAGTTAGGGGCGCTCGGAAGGCCGTGTGACCTGCCAGTCAGAGATGACGCGCTAGAGGAGGCTGCTCGGCGAGCCATGTCGGCAAGCGTGTTTGGCTATGTTGCTGGTGCTGCCGGCATGGAGAGGACGGCCCACGCCAACTCCGAGGCATTTTCTGGTTGGGTCATTGTGCCACGCCACATGCGCGGAGTGGTCGAACGTGACCTCACGACAACCATATTGGAAACGCCGATGAGCGGACCCGTCCTCCTTGCGCCCATCGGAGGGTTAGGTGTAGTCCACCCCTACGGGGAGTTGGCGGTGGCGCGTGTGGCGCGCCGCCTCGGCATCCCAATGATTCTCTCGACGATCTCAAGCACGAGTCTAGAAGAAGTCGCGGCGGAGTTACGGAGCGGAGACGCGGCACAGCCTCGATTAGGATGGTTTCAATTCTACTGGCCACAGGTGGACGAAGTTGCATACAGTCTGATCCAGCGCGCCGAGCGCGCTGGCTACGGGGCCCTAGTGATAACGATCGATACGGGAGCGCCCGCATGGCGGCCTCGAGACCTTACCAGTGGATTTTCACCAGCCCGTGCCGGGGAGGGATTGGCTAATTACCTCACCGATCCCGCCTTTAGGGCCCTCCTTGAAAAGCCACCTGAAGAAGACATGAGTGCGGCGGTAACACTCTGGTCGCGTATCCTGAGCCGTCCGGGTCTCAATTGGAGGGATATTGACTGGCTATGTCGTAACACCAGCCTACCCGTACTGGTCAAAGGAGTGTGCCATCCCGACGACGCCGCAGCGGCGGTAGGAGCTGGCGTACGCGGCATCATTGTCTCCAATCACGGAGGGCGCCAAATAGACGGCGCTAAGCCTGCCTTGGACTGCTTGCCGGACGTGGTCGCGCGAGTCAGGGGCGTCGTGCCGGTGCTGTTCGATTCCGGAATTAGATCAGGGACCGATATATTCAAGGCCCTAGCGCTGGGGGCAAGCGCCGTACTGGTGGGTCGGCCATACGTGTTCGGACTGGCTCTACGAGGCGGTGATGGAGTGGAACATGTGCTGCGATGCTTGCTTGCGGAGCTGGACGCAACGATGGCCCTGAGCGGGCACCGCAGCCTCAGCAGTCTTACGGTCGAGAGCCTTGGCCGCAGCGCACATGGCTAGCTGTACGGATTCCCTCACCGGTGTGCGCCCGATTCACAGGATGGATTCGCGGCACAGCAGCGCGCCGGACCACTTCTCTCCCTTACGGCGCGCAGAAGCAACAGGTAAGAGCAAGTGCTCCACCGGACGGCAAGTGCGACTCCTTATGTCATGAACGAGCGTCAGGGTGGTCCGTGCAACTGCACCATAAGGTCGAGTGCGAACTGAGCCTGATCCCGGGATAACCGTTCGGATGAGTGTGCGCCGCTCTCTGGGCGGCGTAAAGTTGACCTTCTCTGGCACGCGGAATCGTCGGAGTGGTGGAGGCCAGACATCCGTTGCGTGCACTCGAAAGGAGCACTATCGCCCGGAATCCGAGGGAGGCGAGGCGGGCGCGGAAGTTGTCGGGGTCCGGCGCGCGCGCCGATAGCCAGGGCGGAGACAGGATCACTCGGAGTGGCGTAACGAGTCCAGGCGGGTCGACGGCGAACGTGCGCTTGGGAGCGGAGACGTGGCGTGTCTGTCACGGTACTGCTGGTAGTTGGGGCGCGCATGTATCGCGAACAGTGCCCGTCCGCTGCTTGTAACTGGCATCCAGGAACACTTGGAGTCGCACCCAGCTCCAGCCGGTCTGCGAGGGCACGCATTCACGAGCGTTCCCAATCAGGCGGAGTGATCACACGACGGGTAGTGCGTCTCCGGGAAATTTGCCCATGCTGGCCTCCATTAACGTCGGACTGCGCAGCCGGTAAGAAGGCGCGACGGTGAGGACTGGCGTGAGGCGCGTCCTTCCGATGCGCTCCTGCGTGGCACGTTCGGGAGATGGCTGCCACTCCGAGGCCGCCCGGTGTCAGGCGCGGTCCTTGCCCACGGCCACGCGCCAGTGCAGCACGAAGACCCTCAGCGTAGGTCGTAGCGGTTTCCCCTTCCCGTGTTCGCCTGTCCTTCGGCGCAGTCATGGCAAGTCGTGGCCGGAGAGGGACCTGGGGCCCAGCCCGTTGACCCCGCGTGTCCTCCGCAGACCAATCACTGGATCGAGGGCCGCGGCTCCATCCTACACGGGGCGATCCAGCGGCAAGTTCAGACCATGGTTCGTCGCTCAGGACTTTGTGGACTCAACTCCGAACACCAATGACCTTGGTGCGGATCGGACCACGACAGGCCGCCTGGTTTGGCGTCACACCAGTGGTCGTCGGACGTAGCCGCAGGCTCCCTCCCACAGGCTAGGGCCCATACCCGCGCCGAACTGACAGGCAACGTCGCCTCACTGCCATTCCTCATCGCGAATCCCGGCGGTCACGGTTACGCAGAAACCGGCTTGGCCCGGGTCGACCTCTGCGCAACGTCCCCGAAGTCGATCGCGGGGCTTGACAATCGCCCTGAAAAGACTCAGCCTATACGTATAGCCGTGGCAGCGTACGAACTCATCGAGCACTATATCCTCGATCTGATCGAGGTCGGAGGGGAGCGCACCCTGCGATTGCCCACCGATGCTGAGCTCATCGAGCGGTTCGGGGTGAGCCGCATGACTGTGCGTCGGGCAATGGAGCGGCTCGTACTACGTGGTTTCATCGTGCGGTACCCGGGTCGCGGGACGTACGCGAACAGAGAATCCACAGCGCGCCTTCGGCTGGATCCGAGCTCGACATACCCGGACAGTTGGGCATTCCGCGGGCGGAGAGTGGTTGCGAACATCGTTAAGGCTGGTCCGGTCCCGCGGCCGGCAGAGATTCCGATGGAGCTTGCCCGCGACGGTCGCCCAGAGGTCGGCTATCTTGAGCGGGTTCGGTATGTTGACGGCCACCCCGCGAGTTGGGATGAGCGGTGGATGCCCGTACGGGCACTGGCGGCTATCGATCTCACGGACCTCAAGCGCGTCTCGCTATTGCGGGCGCTACCCGACGCCGGCTTCCCTATATCAGCCGGCTCATTCACTATCCGGGCAGGCGCCACAGACGCCCACGTGGCCGCTCTCCTGGAGGTTCCGCTCGGCGAATCGATTCTCGAGCGTCAGCTGTCCTTTTATTCTCCTGACGGAACACTCGTTGTCTACGGCCGAACTATCTACGCTCCAAAGTACGCCGAGTGCACCATAAATGTCGTCATCTGACCGCGCGCACCCCCTCACCACAATGCTCTTCGTGCCTGCCAGCGCCGCGGAGAAGCTCCCGAAGATACAGGCGCTAAATGCGGACGCGTTTATTCTCGACCTCGAAGATAGCGTGGCACCGTCCCAGAAGCAGATCGCCCGCGACAATGCAAGGCAAACCGTCGAGCAATTCGGCAGCCGGATCCATCTCTACGTCCGCGTCAACTCCCCTCGATCTTCCTTGATCGTGCCAGATCTTGAATCAGTGACGACGCACGGACTAGCAGGTTTGTCGCTACCGAAGGTGGAGGGACCAGACGATGTGCTTGCCGTCGATCAAATGCTCAGCGACCTAGAGCACGATCGGAAGCTATCCGTAGGTGCGATCAGGCTCATCGTGACCATAGAGACCGTGGCGGGTATCCGAAACTGCCGCGCCATCGCTCGCTCGAGTCGCCGAATACGTGCCCTGTGCTTTGGCGCAGGCGACCTTCGCCTGCAGCTGGGGGTTGCCGCAGAGAAGACTGTGACAGCACCAAACCCAGCCCTCGTTTTCGGCATGTGCGAGCTCGTCTACGCCTCGGTGGAGGTTGGTCTTGATGCCCCTCACGATGGTGCGTACACCGACATCGAAAACCGAGACGGTGTCTATCGCGAAGCCCTTTTTGCCCGATCCATTGGATTTGGCGGTAAACATGCAATTCACCCAAACCAGCTTGTGCCGATCTCCAATGCCTTCAGAACCGATGGCGCGGCACTTGAGCGAGCAGAGCGCATAGTCGAAGCGTATGACTTGGCGGTATCCCGCGGTCTGGGAGCGATCCGATTTGAGGACGAACTGATCGACTTTCCACTCGCTGAAGCCGCTCGGGCGGTGCTTGACCACTCTCGATCCGCCACGGACAGGTAAGGTGCCAAGTCCGAATGAGCCGCCGCTGCCTCTGCAGGGGGTCAAAGTCCTGGATCTCGCTAACCTGTACGCGGGGCCGCTGATCGCCGCCACACTTGCTGACTTTGGGGCGGAGGTTGTCAAGGTTGAGCACCCGCGAGGCGATGACGCTAGGCGGTGGGGGCTAACGCGGGATGAAGTCCCACTCTGGTGGAAAGTCATCGCCCGCAACAAGCGGCTGATTGCACTCGACCTCAATCTTGAGTCCGATCGTGAAATCGTCCGTCGACTGGTAGCCTGGTGCGACATTGTCATTGAGGGCTTCCGCCCAGGTCGTATGGAGGAGTGGGGTTTGGGATACGATGATCTCGCTCGTATAAACCCACGTGTTATCCTTTTGCGAGTGTCCGGCTTCGGACAGTTCGGTCCTTACTTTGATCGGCCTGGATTCGGCACTCTTGCAGAAGCCTTCTCCGGCTTCGCGCACATTACAGGGCTTCCGGGTGGCGCTCCGACGCTTCCACCATTTGGACTGGCGGATGGCGTCGCCGCGTTAGCTGGGACATACGCCGCAGTGATCGCGTTGTATTGGCGTGACACTGCCGCCGGTGGGAGAGGCCAGTCCATTGACCTTAGCTTGTACGAGCCGCTATTTAGCATCCTTGGGCCACAACTGGTGGAGTACACTCAGTGCGGCGTGATGCAGCAGCGGCAAGGGAATCGATCGTCCCGTACGTCTCCGAGAAATGCCTATGTTACGTCCGACAGCCGCTGGGTCGCACTCTCGGCGGGGACTCAGCAGATTGCAAACCGGATTTTCGCCGCCATCGACCGACCCGATCTTGCCACGGACGAGAAGTACGCCAGCCCGCAAGCGCGCGCTGCCAATGCAGATGAGATAGATGCCATCGTTGCATCGTGGATGCGTTTGCATACCCTCNNCGACGAGATACTACAGCGTTTCGAAGCCCATTCTGCACCAATCGCGCCGGTCCTCGACATAGAGCAGATTCGTGAGAATCCGCACTATCAGGCGCGAGAGTCCTTCATCGAGGTGGACGACCAGGATCTGGGTACGATCTGGATGCAGAACGTTGTGCCTAAGCTGAGTCGGACGCCGGGAAGGATTCGCCACGCTGGCAAGCTGCGGCCAGATGCCGACAGAAGCTATATCCTTCACGAAATCCTCGAGCCCGACTCCGCGCACGACGATGAGGACTCGGTCAATCGGTGAGCGCTATGGAGAGAGAGACGCCTCCGTGGGCCGCATATCGTGACATCCTGTCGCCAGAAGATGTGGAGAGAGTTTCGGCAGCCGGATTCGCTCAGCGAGTTGGTCCAGGACTCTGGCCAGCGCTCTTATTGATCGACGTGCAGGAGTATATGGTTCACGTGCCTGGTGGCCCTGGAACAGCGTTTCCGTCTAGCTGCGGCGCCGTGGCAAGGTCGGCGCTCGCGCATATTGAGACGTTACTGGTCGAGGCGCGCCAAGCGACCATACCAATTGTGTATACGCGGTTCGAGCTTCGAGCAGATGGACGGGACGCCGGAGTATACGGACTGAAGCGAGCGATTCTGCAGTCTGATGGTTGGTGTCTCGAGGGCTCGGGCGGTGCCGCTATCGCGGCTGAGGTGCGTCCAGACGCCCGCGACCACGTTATCGTGAAAAAAAAGCCCAGTGCATTTTGGGGAACTCCCCTACTTGGTCTCCTGCTCAACGAGCGGGTTGACACCCTAATCGTAGTGGGTGGCTCGACGAGTAATTGTGTTCGCGCGACTGTCGTAGATGGGGCCTCCTACAATTTCCATGTCCTAATCCCACACGAGGGTGTTTTCGACCGTTTCGACATCTCACACCGTGCCGCAATCTTTGACATGGATCGCCAGTATGGTGACGTCACGACTACGCGAGCGGTCGTGAGATACCTGCGTGGACTTCGTCAGGACACGTAGGGATGACGATGCGTAGCTTGACATATGCGCCACCGGCGGTCGCCCTGCACACGAAGACCTCGTGGTCACTCGGGAGAACTGAATGGTCCGCAGCTTTCTGGACGAGGCGGAGTTGGGAACGCTTGGCTGCCTTGTCGAGAGATTGTTCCCAGCGACTCCTGGCGAGCCTGGCGCGACGGACCTTCATGTTGTGGAGTACATTGAGGGCCAGCTGGCGGGGAGTTGGGGCCAGGGTGGGTCGATGTACCGGCAAGGGCCGCACGCTACACCGGAGCACGCGGGGCACGGCTGGCAATCGCCAATGACTCCAGCCGAAGCGTATCACTACGGCCTGAGTGCGATAAATCGGTATGCATGGAAGCGGTTTCAACGGAGTTTCCCGGACCTCTCGGCGCGGCAACAGAATAGCGTGATAAGAGAGCTCGCTGCAGACCATATGGACACGTTTACCAAGCTTTCTGCTCGGGATTTCTTCGCGATGGTATACCAGAACTTGCAGGAGGGGCTATATGCGGACCCTGCGTACGGTGGAAACTACGAGATGCAGGGATGGCGGTGGCTTGGCTACCCCGGTGCGGCGAGCGAACATGGCGCCGAATACCGGGACGAGGTGCGGCATCCGAGTCGTCCGTACCGCCCGAATCCCCGCTCTTTGCCGTGACGGAGGAGCGTGGTCCGGCCCCTGATCGGCGCCTCCGAGAGGTGGAAGCCGTAATCGTTGGCATGGGATGGGCGGGTGCAATTATGGCAGCGGAGCTGACTCGCGCCGGAATCAGCGTGGTGGGGCTTGAGCGCGGCCCGACGCGTGATCCGGAGAGCGACGAATACACTCGAAAGCATGACGAGCTTAGATTTCGAGTGCGACACGCGCTGATGCAGGACGTTACGCGTGAGTCCTGGACGTTTCGTCACGATCTGAGAGAGACCGCACTTCCGTTTCGATACTTGGGGGCCTTCCTGCCGGGAACTGGAGTTGGCGGATCGGCCCTGCACTACGGTGGGACCACGGCGCGATTCGCGCCGTGGGAGTTCGAAGCTAAAACTCAAACACTCAGCCGCTATGGGGCGGCCGCGCTTCCCGACGGCTGCACGCTCCAAGACTGGGGCATGACTTTCGGCGAGCTAGAGCCCTTCTATGACCGCTTCGAGTATATGGCGGGAGTGGCTGGAACCGCGGGGAATGTTGAGGGCAGGATGCGGCCGGGAGGCAACCCGTTCGAGGGGAGTCGGCGTCGGGAGTATCCACTCCCTCCACTCATGCACGGAGCAGCGGGAATGATCTTCGAAAACGCGTCGAGGGCAGTCGGCTATCACCCATTTCCGGTGCCATTGGCGGTTTTATCCGAGGAATATACGAACCCTGAGGGTCTCACGCGCGGGCCGTGTGCGTATTGTGGGGACTGCACACATTATGTCTGCGCCGTCGACGCGCGAGCGGACCCTTGCGTGACGTCGCTTCGCCTTGCTGAACAGACGGGACTGTTCGAGTTGAGAGCGAACTCCACCGTACTACGCGTCCTGCATGACGAGCACCGCGCCACCGGAATTCTCTACCAGTCCGCCGACGGGCGTATTTACGAGCAGCCAGCCACGGTTGTGGCGTTGACCGCATTTACCTTCGGCAATGTTCGTCTTCTACTGCTCTCAGGGATGGGACGTCCGTACGACGTCCGAACCGGCAATGGAGAGATCGGTCGTAACTACTCCTACAATGTTCACGCTCGAGGGAGCGCGCTCTATGGCGGCCGACGCCTCAAGAACTACGTTAGTGCCGGTGCAGGCAGCGTGGCGATCGCCGACCTAGCCGCTGACAACTTCGACCATCGTGACGTAGGGTTCGTGGGAGGCGCGTGGATTCAGGTGAGTTCGGGTGGCGGTCCCATTACGGGTGTGGATGTTCCCGCCGACACACCGCAGTGGGGACGCAAATGGAAACAGGCGGTCCGGCGGTGGTACGACCGCAATCTTCGGGTCGTTGCTGTGGGTAACGTCCTTCCATACGACACGAACTTCATGGATCTAGACCCGACGTACCGCGACTGCTATGGGGATCCCTTGCTTAGAATAACGTTCGACTGGGGGGAGAATGAAAGAGCGCTAGCGAGATTCGCTGAGGGCCGCATTCGAGCCGTGCTTACCGCGAGCCAACCGAATCATATCGTTACGAGTGCGGATGCGGGACACTTTGATACAGGACGGTATCAAGGGACACACAACACGGGTGGCGTGATCCTCGGTGCTGACCCTTCAATCTCAGCGGTGAATTCTTATTTGCAGATGTGGGATTACGCCAACGTGTGGGTAGTAGGCGGGTCGGCATTCCCGCAGAACGGGACTCCTGGGCCGACTGGAACAATTTGTGCGCTTGCCTATCGCGCAGCGGCGCGCATCGCTGCGCTGCACGCGCCTGGGGCGTCGGCCAGACAGTGAGCCGGCTGCCGTGCAACACGGATGATCGGGCCAAATGGACGGACAGGTCACTCAGGGGTGAGGTCAACGATGGTCGAAGCAGCGCTTGGTGCGAGCCGAGTGTGGGGTGGGTACCGACGAGAAAGCTGAGCTCACCAGCGGTTGGGGCGCGTCGAGGCGCGCCGACGGTCCCACGGACGTGCCGTGGACCGAAGTTTCGACCAGATCGGCGAACTAGAGCGACTGGTAGTCATGCTGAAGCCGTACACACCACAGAAGGGGAGGGTAAGAGTTGCGAGGAGCTGAAGCAATCGCGCGGATCCTCGAGCTGGAGGGTAGCGAATACGTTTTTTGCTACCCGGACAACAGGATTATTGAGGCAGCTGCAGAGCGGAAGATAAGGCCGCTAATGCCTCGCACCGAGCGCACGGCCGTGTCGATGGCGGACGGCTACAGCCGGATGTTGAACGGTGTAAAGATCGGGACAGTAGTTGTGCAGCACGGCCCGGGGATTGAGAATGCATTTGGTGGGGTAGCGCAGGCCTTCTCGGATTCGTCGCCGATTCTGGTGCTTGCAGGCAATGCGCCTGAGCGGCGGCAATGGCAGGATCCTGAATTCGACTCGGTTGAGAACTTTCGGCGCATCACGAAGTGGTCAGCACGAATCCCGCGGACTGAGCGGATACCGGACATGCTCAAACGGGCATTTACCTTGTTGCGGGTGGGTCGTCCTGGACCGGTCCTTCTCGACGTGCCATTGGAAGTAGCAGTGGGTGATGTCGACGCCGCTTTGATCGACTGCTACAGACCAGGGGCTGTGGCGCGAAGCGCTTGCGATCCTGATAGTATCCTGGAGGCGGCTCAACTGCTGCTCGAGGCGAAGCGGCCGCTCCTTCACGTCGGCCAAGGCGTGCTGTATGCGGGGGCTACCGAGGAGCTACGTAAGCTGGCTGAGTTGCTGCTTATCCCGGTAATGACGACGCTCCCAGGCAAGAGCGCCTTTCCAGAGGGGCACCCGTTGTCGATCGGGGCCGGCGGGCATACAGCCCCGGCCACGGTAGCCGCGCATCTGAAGGAGTGTGACGTTATCTTCGCCGTGGGGGCCAGTCTCACGGCCTCGCTGTACGCAGCGCCGATCCCGGGCGGAAAACAGGTTATCCAGCTTACGGTCGATGAGCGCGACCTGAACAAGGACTGTGACGTGCAGGTGCTACTTCGCGGCGATGCAAAGCTCGGGCTTGGCCAGATTCTCGCGGAATTGGACCGGAGAGGTGCCGATGTTGCGGAATGCCGCCGGAGCCGTGCGTGGGTGGGTGAGGAGATCGCGACAGCTCGAGCGGCGATAGCCATGGAATGGAACTCAGCTTTTACATCTTCGGAGGTGCCTATTAGCCCATATCGCGTGATTGGCGAATTGATGGCGGCCCTGCGAGCGAAAGACGTGGTAATCACGCATGACTCGGGCCGGCCGAGGGACCAACTCGCACCGTTTTGGGTGTCGCAGAAGCCTCGGGGCTACTTAGGGTGGGGGAAGTCCACACATCTTGGCTACGGGTTAGGTCTTATCATGGGAGCGAAGGTGGCCCGGCCAGAGTGCGTGGCCGTGAACATCATGGGGGACAGTGCATTTGGGATGTCTGGCTTGGAGGTGGAGACAGCGAGTCGATTGAGGATTCCAATACTTACAGTCGTACTCGATAACTCTGCGATGTCGTTCTACGAGCGTCGATACCCAGAGGCCTATCAGCGGTTCGGATTCAAAGACCTCTCAGGAAACTATCAGATGCTGGCTGAGGCGCTGGGTGCTTACAGCGAGCGAATTGATGCTCCGGATGACCTTGGCGCCAGTATAGGTCGAGCGCTTCACGCGATGGACGGCGGACGGCCCGCACTACTCGATGTTGTGACAAAGGAAGAGTCAAGGTGGTCCCTCCCTTGGCCAGATCGGTAGTGTCGCTGGTGGGTGGCACGTCGATGCCGGCACGTGGACCGGACCATTCAGGAGCAATAATCGAACAGCAGAGGTTGGGTAATGAAACCAACGAGCGATCTGCCGGAGTATGACGCGGATAGTGCAGGATTCAATGGGAGGGGAAGTCTCCTTGTTGCGCTGATAGGGCCCGGTCTGGCAGCGCGTGTGGCCCGGAGCTCTGCGCTAACTCGCGGCAGCGTTGAGTCAGCTGATGGCGAAGAAGGTGGAGCTGTGAGCACTTATGGGTCGTGTTGGGTGAATGCGCATGGTTCTTACTGACTTCCCTCTCGATGAACTTAGCGCTGAATTGCAAGAAGGTCAACTGTTGCTCGACGCTGATAGGATTGAGTCGTTTCGCCGTGACCGGACCACTGCTGTCTCCCCCGGAACGCCATGTGCTGTGGTCGAGGCTCTGTCGGCGATCGACGTTGTTACCACGATGCAGTGGGCAACGCGATACCGCGTTCCTGTAGTCATTCGTGGCGGAGGCACCAGCCTCGCTGGTGGGGCGACGGCCCTGGATGGGGGTATCGTCCTCTCCGTGGCACGCATGAACTCGATCCGGGAGATGGCTGCTGATGAGCGCCTGGCAGTCGTTGAGCCTGGAGTGATTACGGTGGACCTGGATGCCGCTGCACGGGCCCACGACTTGATGTATGCGCCGGACCCTTCCAGTTACGAAAGCTGCACTATTGGGGGGAACCTTGCCACAAACGCGGGTGGACTGCGATGCCTGAAATATGGAGTTACGCGAGAGTCTGTTTTAGGCATGGAGGTCGTGCTGGCCGATGGTACTCGGGTGAGGACAGGTCGACGGACGTCGAAAGGTGTCGTGGGATATGACTTGACTGCGTTGTTCGTAGGCTCAGAAGGCACGCTCGGAGTGATTGTCTCGGCGACGATGCGTCTCCGTCCGGCCCCTCGGTCCGCACCGGTAACCGTACTCGCGACCTTCCGCTCAGTAGTCCGCGCAGGTGAGGCCGCCTTCTCCATATTACGGTGCGGTATCGAACCGAGCATCCTTGAGTTAATGGACGGGACGACAACTAGAGCGATCGACGAGTGGAAGCATTTCGGAGCCGGCCCACAAGTCGCGGCGATGATCATTGCTCAGTACGATGGACGCGACGGTGCGCTAGCAGGCAGTGAGATTGCTGAGCAGTGTCACCTGGCAGGAGCCGACGAGGTGCTCCTGTCGACGTCTGAATCGGAGTCGAGGCAACTCCTCGACCTCCGCAGGCTGGCGTACCCGGCCATCGAGCGGCTCGGTAGTTGCCTGGTCGAGGATGTGTGTGTGCCGATTCCGGCCCTCCCCGCGATGATTGAGAAGATAGCGACGGTCGCTGCCACACACGAGGTGGTAATCGCGACAGTAGCGCATGCGGGAGACGGGAACCTCCACCCCATATTCGTTTTTGACCACGGGTTGGCGCAGCCGCCCGACAAAGTGTGGGCGGCCGCCGACGAGGTGTTCCGAGAAGCCCTTGCATTGGGCGGAACGCTTACCGGAGAGCACGGAGTCGGTTCTATCAAGCGCAGATGGCTGACGCAGGAGTTGAGTGAGGAGTCTCTGGCTCTCCACCATACCGTAAAGCGAGCACTCGACCCTCTCGGAATCCTCAATCCGGGTCGGGGGATTTGAACGTGCTTGTCGGAACTGCGAATTGGCGACCGACGCGGATCAGGTGCTCGGACACCTGTCGGCGACAAGGAGTGAACAGAGAGTCACGAGCCACTATGGTCCCGGACTAAGAGCACTGAGTCGGAGTGAGGGGACCCCGGTTGTTAGTCGAGCTGATGTAGACCCGATCTGCTGCACCTGATATTTGAGAGTCGCGCCACCGTTGCGGACTCCTGATGGAGGTTCTTGTACGACCCGGTTTAGAAGAAGTCGCGGCGCCCGCGCCGGAGCGACCGAGGCTCTTGCACATGCTCCATGTTCGCCCCCGACCGACTCGGATGCCGCTGGGAAACCGTAGGTGCATGGGATCTATCCGACTTGACCCCGGGTAACTGCGGCGAGCCAGCGCGATTGCGGCCGCGTGCGATGTGCACCGGCGCCAGCCTGCTGAACAGAACGCTGATTACCTGGGTAGGGACCCGGTGGCCCGGATCTACGATTTGTGTCACCGGGGTATCGATATCAACGTGAGTAAGGTCTGCCAGCCGGCCCAGGATCAGGCAATCCAAGCACAGGAGGGCTTGACGGCCCAGCCCTAGGGTGGCAGCTGGGCAAGGTCGAGTGGTTCGCCACATCGACTTGGTGCTCTGCCGCACCTGAGTTACTCGGGCTCAAGCGCTATGCAACCCGAGACATCGCCTCTGTCAGATGGCCGATTTTGCCTGGCCCTGGAGGCGCGGAGTTCCGTGATCGCTCACGTTTTTGAGTCCTCGGCACAGAAGCCCCACGGACGAGATTCTGCGCCGAACCGGACAGGCCCCTTGGTGGGTCGGGGGTTATTCAACTGGACCGGCCACCCGTCTAGCGCGGTTCCCGCAGCAGCAGGTCCCGACCTCGGCGACGATAGGCGGGTCAAGACTCGCTCTGCGCCGGGTAGCAATGACTGCACGCCGCCAGCTCGATCAACCACCAGGACTCAGCACACAGTGGGATGGGTGCACTGGCCACCAGCCTCGCAAGAGGTGAAGTGGAGAGCCACCAGAGGGCGAGCTGTCGACGGCGAATGGGGAGCACACGAGAGCCAAGAGTTCGACCTCGAGGCAGAAGCTGACCAGTATGATGACCACATGGTCAGGCAAATGACCGCCACCGAGTTCAAGGCTCGAGCCCTCGGTCTACTCGATGAGGTAGCCGCCGGCGACGAGATCGAGATCACTAAGCACGGCCGCACCGTGGCCCGCCTCATCGGAGCTAGGGGTCCGCGATCCATGAAGGGCCGACTGGCCAGGCTCTCCCGCAGCGTCGGCGACGATGAGAGCCTCTTCTCGACCGGCGCTGCCTGGAATCTTCCCTGACCACCCTGCTTCTCGACTCGCACGCGCTGCAGTGGTGGTCGGCCGAGCCCCAGCGGCTCAGCCGAAATGCCGTGGCGGCGATCGAGGAGGCCCAGGAGTTGGCCGTGGCCTCGATCTCATGGTTCGAGCTGGCCTGGCTGGCCGAACACCAACGCATCCTGGTCAGCGTGCCCGTGCGGGCCTGGTTGGCCCAACTCGGTGACCTGGTCCGAACGGTGGTAATCTCGCCCGCGGTGGCCGCCACCGCGGCGGCCCTACCAGAGTCCTTTCCCGGTGACCCGGCCGATCGGCTGATCTACGCCACCGCTCTCGAGACCGGGTGGCAGCTCGTCACCAAGGACCAACGGATGCGCCGCCACCCGCAGCCACGGAGTATCACCGTCTGGTAGAGGGACGGGACTCATGGCAATGCCCAAGGGCAGCTGGGCTCCTAGCCGTCACGGAGCGGTAGTCAGCCCCCGGACACCATGGGAATGATGTGCACCCGGGACCCGTCGGGGAGCGGGGTCGCCAGACCTGAGAGATCCTGGATGTCCCGGTCCTCCAGATAGATGCGGATGTGGCGCCTAACTCTCCCTTGCTCGTCCCTCAACCGCCGCTCCAGTTGGGGCCAGCTCCGGGAGAGCTCGTCCAGCGCCCCGCCAACGGTGGCGGCTTTGACCGGGACCGTCCCCTGACCGTCGGCAGAGGGACGAAGCACGGCCGGCAGGTGCAGGGTGGCGGTCACCCGACCACGGCCGCTCTGACCGCCAGCACATCGGGGAGGTGGCTGGCCAAGAGCTGCCAGGAGTCCCCGTCGTCCAGGCTCCAATACACCTCGCCATCCCGCGTGCCGAAGTAGATCCCGGCCTTCTCTGCCTGGTCGGTGCAGAGGGCGTCTCGCAGCACGATGGCGTGGTAGTTGGACTGGGGCAGACCCTTGGTCAGCCCCTCCCAGCTCAGGCCGGCGTCGCGGCTGCGGTAGACCCGGCAGCGCCTCCCCGGGGGCATTCTCTCCGAGTCCGCCTGGAGCGGGAAGAGATACACAGTTTCGGGCTGGTGGGGATGCACCAAGAGGGGGAAGCCGAAGTTCGCCGGCAACCCTTCCTCGATGGCCCGCCAATTGTCTCCGTAGTCGTCGGACCGGTACACCCCGAAGTGGTTCTGGGCCAGCAGCCGGTCCGGAATAGAGGGATGCGTGCCCACCTTGTGGACGCACTGGCCGAACTCCGGGAAGCGCTGGTCCTCTGGCATCCAGTAGGACTGGATGCCGTGGTTGGCCGGCTCCCAGCTGGCTCCTCCGTCCCGGGTTCGGTAGACGCCGCCGGCCGAGAGCGCCACCAGGATCCGGTCGGGATTTGTCGGATGGGGCACGATCGTATGCAGGCAGGCGCCCCCGCCCCCCGGCTCCCACTGGGGCTGGTGCGGATGGCGGTAGAGCCCCTCGACCAGTTCGAAGGTGAGACCGCCGTCCCGGGACCGGAAGAGGGCATGGGGCTCCACCCCGGCATAGATGAGATCAGGTTGGGACTCCAGTCCCGGTTCCACCTGCCAGATCCGGATCAGCGACACCCCACTCTCGGCAGGGAAGGCCACCGGTGCAGCCTGGGGCTCGGACCAGCTCCGCCCCAGGTCGTCGGAGTGGAACAAGGACGGGCCCCAGTGCTCGCTGGTCGCGCCCGCGAAAAGACGCGGCGTCGCCGGGCGGCGGTCGATGCCGAGCCCGTAGACGGAGCTCATCATCAGCTGCAGGGGTTCCAGCTCCCAGCTCCGACGGGCCTGGTCACTGCGGGCCATCAGCACCCCTTTGCTGGTGCCGATCAGAAGCACACTCTCGCTCATCTGAACCTCCTCCTGGCCCACCCCTGACTCCGAGAAGTGGGCTCGCTCGCATGGTAGGTGGTGGCAGTCCGGTCTGGGCAGGGAGCATACCGAAGGCTTGGCCCGGTGAGGGTCTCCTTCGAAACCGGCAGGAGCTTCCCAGCTCGGCGGCCCGGCGCGGTCCCCCGCCCAAGCAGCCGAGGGGCTCCGCGGTGGCGAACGGCCGCAGCTCCGGCGCCCGACCTCCGAACTGGCCGAGGGGCTGCTATCTGGCCAGATACGCGATAGTCCAGCGTAGACGAGGTCGCCCCGCCTCGTCCTGAGGCTGCCGGTTTCCTGTTGCGCCGGGTGCCGGAGAAGGGGAGAGGCGTGAGTAGCCGTCCCCATGGATTTTTTGAGGCAGTCGCGGAGGCGTTTCCGAATAGTGTCCTTATCGTTCTGCGAGAAAGCTGATTGACCCTCCAGACTTACCTAGATGCGCTATTCTGACGGAGTCGGTGACGACGACCTGTATGCCCTGCTGGGGGTGAACATGACCGCGTCGGAGGAAGACCTGAATTCGGGGCGGCGACTCCAAGCCCAGAGGTGGCACCCCGATCGCAACCCGGACCCCGCCTCCAGGGCGCGCATGGCGGCTATCAACAATGCCTTCAGGATCCTCAGCGACCCGGCCCAGCGCAGGGAATTTGACAAGGCGCTGCTCGTGACGTGGAAACAGGGCAAACCCGCCCAACCCGCTGGCTCCCGAGCTTTTTCCTAGGCGGGGTACCCGGAAGTCAACTCGCGCTAGGACCCGCCGGCAGGACGAGGGGAGAAACCGCCCGCGGAGACAGTTGCCTCCGCCAACTACCTCCGCCGTCGCGGGTTTTCCGTGGTGGACGGCGGCAGCACCCAGGTCGTGCTCTGGGTGGTAGCCACGCCAGGGCTGGAGCCGCGACTGGGCCACGGCTCGTCCGCGACCATCTTGGCGGGTCGGGATTACCTGGGGCCCAACTGAAGAGATCTGCCGGGCACGAGATCCAGCCGCCCCCAGGTTCTCTAGGTGCGGGGACCGCATGCTGGGCGGTCCCTAGGCTCAGCCCGGCCGCCACCCTGGCCACCCTGGCCACCTTCTTCCTAAAGAGACCGGAATTCGAACATGGTGCCGACCGACGGTTGGACGAACGCATCCGGAAGGGCCCGGGCCAGCTGGTGGGTTGCCCGCCACCCGGTGCAGTGTGCCGGAACAAGGCGCTCGACCCCGATGGCGACCAGGTCGGCGACCGTTTCGGGGATGAGGGGCTCGAACAGTCCGCCGGTGAGGTGGAAGCCTCCGATCAGGCCGGCGACCCGTTGCTCACGGTCAGCCGCTGAGCATTGCGAACGACATTGATGACGCCGGCGTGGGAGCAGCCAGTGACGATGACCAAACCCTTATCCCGGACGTTCACGACCACGTTCTGGTCGTCCCACGTCCAAGGGTCGGGTTCCCAGTCTCCATGAGTCCGCGCGAGTTGTGCCGGTATTCCCTTCTCGTATTCGGTGACCCGCTCGACCTGGCCGGAGACAAGCAGCTTGCCATCGATGAGAAGCGAGGGACCACGCTCCTCTACCACGGTGAGCCCTTCCCGCTCAAGGTCGTTGTGGCTCGGCGGAGGCAGGTGCATCTCGGCACCGGTTGGCAGTACCACCTTCCGGTCCTTCCAGGCGTCAGGGTGGATGATGAGTGGCAACTTCATCGTGCCGTGGCGCCGGAACAGTCCCTCCAGGCCGCCGTGATGGTCGACGTGACCGTGGGAGATGGCAATCGCCCGGAGATTGGTCACGTCGATCTGCATGACGTCGAGGTTGTGCTGCAGCCCCAAGGCGGACAGGGCGCCGTCGTACAGGACCGAGCTTCGCTCACCCTCCGCCTCCAAGGTGAGGAGCGCTGAGAAGCCATGCTCGCCTAGCAGCGAATTGTGATCCGCCCAGTCGTAGCCGAGTTTGAACCGATGAACACCATCCTGGCCCGCCATCAGGACGTCGAGGTACAGATCCATGATGATCGTTACCTCGACAGCGTCGACGGGATGCAACGCGACGGTCACGGTGGTTACCCGCGAACCGCTGACATGAACGCCGAAAAGTCGTGGTCGCCCGTCGCCGCCCACATCTCACGCACCGGGGTGGGCATGTGCTTCAGCGTGGTCGTACGTTCCTCACTCGTCATCTGTTCAAAGAGGAGACCGAGGATGAGCCACACTTTGTCGCCGGCGAAGCGGCGCATCGCCCAACCCGGGAGCGCTCCCCACTCGTCCTGGGACAGTGTCGTCGCGGCCAACGGAAGGATCTCTCGCTCCTCGTCGACGAGATGCGCGTCGAGCTCGATGGCAAGCCTTCGCACTGCCGCCAAGAGTGCGGCCGCATGCTCGGCCGTCGGGTCTGACACGTAGGCGGCGACCGCTCGATCGGCAGCTCCGGTGACCTCGTCAACCGCCGCGTGCTGGTTCTCCATGCGGTCAAGAAGCGTGGCCTGCTGCGGTGCTCGCTCCCGCAGTAAGGGCCACAGCAGATCGTCCTCGGCGCCGTGGTGGACGCGAAGGAAGGCAAGCACGTTCTCGTAGAACGACCCCACTTGCGCCGCTCGCGCGCGGTCACCGGGGGCTGTGGCGCCGATGAAAGCTCCGGCCTGGGCGAACGCGTCGCGGAGCATGCCATGGGGGAAGCGCATGTCCGAAGTGTCGCAGCGCGGGGTCGTGGTCTCCTGAAGCATTGATGTCTCTCCGTGCTGACCGATGAATGGATGCAGCAGGAGCATCACTCACGCTAGGCGCGGTCGTCGTCCCCCGACCCGGCCATTTTGAGAGCGGCGTGCACATGGCCCGATCGGGCTATGCCTGCGATCAGGTGAGGCCAAGACGGATCGCCTCGGCTACGGCAGCGGCCCGGGTGGGCACATCGAGCTTGCGTAGCACCGAGGAGACGTGACGGTGGACGGTGTGAGGGCTGACGAAGAGCTGGCGGGCGATCGCCGGATTGCTGAGGCCGATGGCGACGAGGCGGAGGACCTCGGTCTCGCGCCGGGTCAGCGGCGAGGCACCCCCGACGGAGTCGGTCTCGGCGAGCAGACTCCGGGCGGCGTCGAGAGCGGCAGCGGCCTCGTCGGCACGTCCAGCAGCGCGCAGCAGCGACGCCTCGTGGCGACGCGCCTGAGCGGCGTCAAAGCAGGTTCCACAGCTGGTGAAGAGGCGCGCGGCCTCGCGATCGGTCGCGACGGCCGCGTCGATGTCACCGTCCAGCGCCTGCAGGGCGGCTCGCGCCAACGCCAGCCAGGCGCGGGCCGGCACCGTCGCGATCCTGCCGGCGATCGCCTCTAGCTCGTCGAAGGCTCCATGCGCGGTCTCGGCGTCGCCGGCCGCGGCTGCGGCCCGTACCGTGAGCTGCTGCGAGAGGACGCGGCGGGTGTCGCGCGCGCCGCGCGTCATCGTCTCGACCTCCTGTGCAAGCCGGAGCGCGGTCACGGCCTGACCGGCATCGAGGGCGAGCTCGGCGCGGAGGCGCAGGACCTCGGCAGAGTCACCGCAGTCGCGGAGGAGGATGCTCGCCGCCGCCGGATCACCGCGGCGGCGCTGGAGGTCCGCGAGCTTGACGAGTACGTTGCCGCGGATCTGACGGTGCCCCAGCCGCCAGTGCCCGGAAGTGAGCATGGCGAGCGCCTCGCGCAGCTTGCCCTCGCCCTCGCGGGTGCGCCCCAGGACACCGAGGATCCAGCCGTAGCTGGCCAGGCAGTTCGCCTTGAGGAAGCCGTTGGGGCGGTCGCCGGCGCTCGCGAGGCCGATGCGGCACCACTCTTCGGCGCGGGCATAGTCCTGAGCCAATTCGCAGGCGGTGAGCGTGACGCAGAAGCAGTCGCCGATGACGAGGGGCGCGGTGGTGTCTCCAGCTGTGACTCCGGCCATCGCGTCATCCAGCAGAGCCATGCCAGCATTGACATCGCCGAGGAGGACGAGGGCGAGCCCGCGCTCGGCGTGGGCGGAGAGCTCAAGGTCACGGCTGCCGAAACGACGGGCGATGGTCTCGGCCTCGATCGCCGCGGTAGCGAGGCGCTCGTAGTCGCCGTCGAAGGCAGCCCGGTAGAGGAGGAGCCACCCGTGCTCCAGGCATTCGGGGACGTCCTCGAGGAGGCGGGCGGCCCGCCCGAACCAGCCGCTCGCCACCGCCCGGTCGCCGTAGGTCACGGCCTCCTCGAATCCGGTCCAGCAGGCGATCCAGGCGGCGCGGCGAACTGCGCCAGTGTCCACCAGGCGGCGATAGGCAAGCTTCATCTCGTCGATGGCGGCGGAGGTGTCGTAGCCGCACCAGAGCGCGACCGCGAGGAGGGCATGTGCCTCACCGCCGTCGTTGGTCGCAATGCTGCGTCGGGCGAGGTCGGCGGCGGCGCGCCAGTCGCCACTTGCAAGCGACTTCTCAGCACTACTGAGGTCACCCGGCCCGGGTTCGGCGGGCGTATTCATGGGCTGATCTTGCGTGATATATGGGGCGGATCACCGCCCGGAGCACCGACTGCCCGCTGGCCCTCGATCGGTCTCGGAAGTCCGAGCCGGGACCTTCCCACGAGTCAGACCCTACTCTTGACAGTTGAGAGTATCCCCTGGATCATCCCGATCCGGGACTGCGAGCGGTACCGGCCCTCTGACCACATGCCGGCCGGGGCGACCCCCAGAGAGAGGGCGCCCGGACCAGCACCCGGGGTTTCCGAGGCTGTACCGGCGGCGGACCCGGCCCACCTGACCGCGCCCCCCTCGATCGGCCCCAGACGGAGGTAGACATGGCACCCCAGGACCTGGCCCCGGAGCGAAAACCGCTGGTGAAAGCGCGGGGAATACGTTGGGATCTCCGCCCGATCCATCGCGATGCGGATGAGGCCCGAGCCGCGCTGGCCCAAGAGGTCGCCGATGCGGCCGACCTTCAGGCCCGCTTCCAGGGAAAAATCACCGGCCTGGATGCCGCTGGCCTGGCCACCCTGCTTCGAGAACTGGGAGCCCTGACCAACCGAAGTCAGGCCACTTCGTCGTACGCGGAACTTCGCTATCTTGCCGACAGTAGCCTGCCGGAGAACCAGGACCTTCGCGCGGCAGCAGATCAGGCCGGTGTGCAATTTGCCAACCTGACGCGATTCTTCGATTTGGAATGGAAGGCCCTGCCGGCGGATCACGCGCTGGCGCTGGCCGCTTCCCCGGAGCTGCGCGGCGATCAGCATTTTCTCGAAAGGCTCATCCAGGACTCTGCACACACCCTCAGCGCTCCGGAAGAGGAGGCACTGGCGGAAAGGTCACCTGCCGCCGTGTCTGCCTGGCAACAACTCTTCAGCCAAACGACCTCGGCGATTACCGTGGAATTCACCCCTGATTCCGGGATACCCACCACTCACACGATCGCCGAGCTCCGCGCCTACCTCGACGATGATCGGTCGGATGTTCGCAAACGCGCCCTGGAGGCGCTGTACTCCGCACTCGAGCCATGGGCGCCGGTACTCGCGAGGATCTACGACACCTTGGTGGGTGACCGGCTGGTGCTGGATCGACTCCGCCACTTCGTCACATCCGGTGAACCGCCAAAGCCGCTGCCGATGCAGCAGGCCAACCTTGCCAATGACCTCTCCGACACCATCGTGGATACGTTGATCGATTCAGTCGAAGCCCACTACTCCCTCGCTCAGCGGTACTTCCGCATTAAAGCGGCGAAGATGGGACTGAAGACCCTGCTCCTCTCGGACCAATATGCTCCGGTCGGCAAGGCTCGGACGTACACCTTTGATCAAGCCAGCCAGCTGGTGCTTGATTCCGCCAGGCGGTTTTCTCCCGAAGCAGAACAGATCCTCGCTCGGTTCTTCACCGAGCACCGCATTGACGCGGAGCCTCGCAAGGCGAAACAGGGTGGAGCCTTCTGTGCAGGCGTGGCCCAGGACAAGTCACCATATGTGCTGCTCAACTTCACGGACTCCAAGCGCGATCTCGAGACGCTGGCCCACGAGCTCGGTCACGGTCTCCATTGCTCACTCGCCCAAGGACGGCAGTCGCCCTTCAGCTATGAGACGGGAATGGCAATTGCAGAAGTTGCGTCCACGTTCGCGGAGCAGCTGCTCTTCGACGATCTCTTGGAGGGAGAGGCAGACCCGGAGGTCCGAGGAGCGCTGATCGGCTCGCGGGTAGAGAGATCGTTTCTCACCGTCTTCACTCAGACCACGATGACCCGTTACGAGCAGCGGTCGTATGCCGCGAAGGAGAAGGGCGAGAGTCTAAATCCGGATCGCCTATCGCGTTTCTGGGTCGAGGAGAATCGAAAATACTATGGCGACATGGTCGAATTACCCGTCGGATATCATGTTGCCTGGTCGGCGATCCCCCACTTCATTTCGACGCGCTTTTACACATATTCCTATGCCTTTGCTGACTTGGCGGCGCTGGCACTCTATGCGAAATACCGTGAGGACCAGTCGGCATTTGTACCAAGATATCTAGAACTGCTCGGGGCCGGAGGCTCGCGGAGTCCTGCCGAGTTGCTCGCACCGCTGGGTATTGATATCTCGGAAAGACGCTGGGTCGATCCGGCATTTGCATTGATCAAGTCATGGATTGATCTCGCGGAACAATCATGGGTGGGAGCGGGGAGTCGAAGTTAGTTTTGACTGAGCACCCCAGCCCACATCTGGTCGGGCTGCCCGTGACCGCAATCGGGCACGACATACCGGCCAGTGACGCGCACCTCCAATGAGGCACCGTACCGAATTTGGAGTTCTGCTCCCCGGCCGCCTGGCCGTCCCCTCAGCTCTAACGTTCACCAGCGGCACCGACCGGAGCCCTAATCGGCGAAGTCAAAGCTCCGCTTCGGGAAGAGCCGGGGCGGAACCAGCCAAGCAAGCTGACCAGATCCGATGCCTGCATTCGTCCAATCGGCGACATTGAGGTCGATTCTTGCCAGCGCCCCCGTGGGCAGCCTCAGCGATCCGCCACCGATGAGGAATTCGGCGAGGTGGGAGGAGGTTGGCTCGTGGCCGACGATAAGGAGCACCTCGGCGACCGCGGGCGCCGCCCGGATCTCCTCCAGCACTGCGCTGACGTCGCCAGAAAGCCCCTCCCGGCTCAGCTCCGGGCAGCTCCATCCGCCTGCTGCCTTGGCCAGCCGCAGCGTCTCAGTGGCCCGCAGGGCCGGGGAGGTGATGGCGCTGTCAGGCACCTCCCCAGCCAGAGCGAGAAACCGACCCATCGTCCGCGCCGCTCTCCGACCGCGTTGCGATAGCGGCCGACGGAGATCTTCGCCCTCTGTATCGGTCTGCCAGTCGGACTTACCGTGGCGGAACAGGATCAGCGATCGCATAGAGCCATCTTGACCAGTCCCGCGCGCGAAATACCTGCCGCGGTCGGCGCCTCCAGATCCAAATCGAGGTCGCCTGGCTGTACTGAACAAGCCGCCGAGTTGGATACCGCGACCGGTCCGCGCCCGGCCGAGGCCGCCATCGTTCTTCCCGATGCCATATGGAGCCGTCAGAATTATCAGGATTAAATATTCCGACGGAATCGATGGCGGTGATCTCTATGCCCTGCTGGGGGTGGCTAGGAGCTCGTCCCCGGCAGACCTACGTCGGGGACGTCGACTCCAGGCCAAGCGGTGGCACCCCGATCGCAACAGTGACCGGGCTGCCCAGGCCCGAATGGCGGCCATCAACAACGCTTTCCTGACCCTGAGTGACGCCACCACCCGGCGAAAATATGACGAGACGCTCCGGTCAGCGCCGCAAGCGGACTACCCAGCTGCACCTACCTACTTTGCACCTCGGTCAGCGGCGCGGGCCTCTGGAGGCAAGCCGCAGCAAGACTCACCGACGGGTCAACTCGCGACGCCCGCGGGGACCGTTAAGTTGGCCGCCGACCTCCGCGCTCAGGGTTTCTCGGTGGTGGACAACCGGACCCGGGGCGGGGTGCTGTGGGTGGTTGACAGGCCAGAGTTAGAAGCCGTCCTGGACGATCTTTGCGATCAGGGGATCGAGTTTGAATATGCCTCCAACGGCGGAATGGCGACCCAATTCAAGCCGGCCTGGTGGACCAGGGCGTGGGGCTAGCGTGCCGGGCGCGCACTCGTGGAAGTCAGGGAAGCCGGGGAGCGAAGCCAGCCTGGAGATAGGGCGCACGCGCGGAGGAGGAAGGACTACTCCTAAGTTCTCAGGAAGTCGCCCCTTTTCGCAGACCGGAGCTGGGGTAGGATGCGACCATGCGGCACAATCCAGATCAGGTGGGCGGGGAGCGGTAACGTGACTTTCCTTCTGTTCTTCTGGCGCCCGTTCGGTTTAGGGGGCTGGCTCCTCGGGATCATCGTGGTGCTGATGGTGGTGAGCCTTGTCATGCGCATCTTTATGTTCTCCAGGAGGCGGCGGTTCTTCAACGGACAAGGTCCGGGGCATCCCCGGGGGCCCGAGCAGATCCTTGCTCGCCGTTTCGCCGCCGGAGAGATCGACGAAGAGGAATACCGGCGCCGACTCGCCGCCCTGCGGACTCCTACTGGTCCTGTCCGCTAGCGGGCCCTGCCTGGCAGGCCGGAGCTCTCTCGGTTGCTCCCCGCGATCAGCAGACCAGAGCGTTGCACGGTCGCGGAGGCTCGGCTTGGCCCGATCTGCCGAAGTGAAGTGTCGTGGCGCTGGATCGGGATCCGCTCCCGTGAATTCCTCGGTTCGGAGGTCACAATCGTGGCGACCGCGGCGCGGGACCGGGCTCGATATGGTAGTGCTGGCATGTCTTTAGAAGGAAAGGCGTAGGCGAGGTGAGTGTTGAGCAGCAGTCCTAGCGACTGGAACAAGAGCGTCATCGACGAATTCCGGGCGAACGAGGGCCGGATCGGGGGCCATTTTCAAGGGGCACCCGTGCTTCTACTCCACACCATAGGGGCCAGGAGCGGGCAAGCGCGGGTCCACCCGATCATGTATCTCGATGTGGACGGGCGGCGGTTCGTCTTCGCCACCAAAAGGGGTGGGCCGACCAATCCCGACTGGTACCACAACCTGATCGCACATCCCTCGGTCAAGGTGGAGGTGGGAACGGACACCATCTCGGTCAAGGCGGTGCCCGTCCAGGGGGCGGAACATGACCGAATCTATGCGGAGCAGGTCCGACGCTTCCCAAGCTTCGGCGAGTACCAAGAGAAGACGGAGCGGGTGATTCCGGTCGTGGAGCTGACGGCCGAGGAGTGACCGAGCTAAGGGAGTTGGCCTAGTCCCACTCTGGGATAGGTGGCGCTGTTGTTGACTGCGCGCGGGTAGCTCCGCAAGCCCAGCTTTTCCGCATCGTCCTGCCCCGGCTGATCGAAGCCGCGGTGCCTACTCCTCGGTAGCCGCTTCCAGCAAAAGCCCGAGTCCGATTCCCAGCATCCAAACGTCCTTGCTAACGGCGATCCCCTGGGGGCTCGGCCAGACGCTGCCCGGTTTGTGCATAGTCGGCGTCCGCAAATACATCGAGATCAGAGCTCCCGAGAAGAGGGTCAGCGCCCCCCCGGCCAAGGAAGCCGGAACCACCGGGGTCAGCAGGGCCGCACCGGTCGCGATCTCGCCGGCGGCGAGCAGCCTGCCGAATGGCCCCGCAGGGATACGGCGGAGGAACGGGAAGGCGCCGCTGGCCAGGGAGTGCAGGCCCTTGGCGCGCGTCTCATCGGCGTTCCACTTTTCAAGGCCGGCGTGGAGGATGTAGGCGCCGGTGGCGATCCTGGTCGGCAGGTCACGTGCGTTGCGCGGTAGCTTCAAGGTATGTCCGACGCCTCCTGGCCCACGATGTGGTTGCTCTTACAANNGGGTGGACAGTAGCTACCAGGCCCGAGCCGTTGGCGCTCTCTCACCGCTAGAGCTCAGACCGGTGAACAAGGTCAGCAGGCGTAATCCCCGTCGAACTGGCCGAGTGGGAACTGGGTGAGCGCGACGGATGCTCCCGCGAAGGGCGGCTCCTGGCATTCCGTCCGGGCGGTCTGCACCGAGTCCGCCCCCAGGATCCAGTCCTGGAGCTGCGGGAAGGAACCGAAGGCCAGCGAATTGGCGCCTCCGGTGATCTCCTGCCACTGCAGTGGCAGGGCGTATACCCCGATCTCCTCGACCCCCGATTTCTGGAGCGCCTGCACCATACCCTGCAGATCCGCCACGTTCAGTTCGGTTTGCGACTCCCAGGAGTTGGAGGTCTCCANNGGTTTCCGACTCCCAGGAATTGGAGGTCTCCACGTCCAGCCAGACGGGATAGTCCCCGGGTGAAGTGGGGAGGCGGTCCCCGGCCGCCGCGGCGCTCAGCCAGAACAGGTCCTGATCGGCCTTCTGATAGCCGTACTCATAGGCGCAGGAGGGGGACACCTGGCCCGGACTAAGGTAGTGGGTGGTCGCCTGCGTGGAAAGACAGCTTCCGTAGGGGGTATTGCCCGAAGCGGGCCAGTCCGTGATTTGCAGGCCTAAATACGAGTTGCCAGGGTCACCGGTGTTGAGGTACACGGAGGTCTTTGGCTCGGAGGAGTCGCCGGTCGTCTGGTACGCCGCCCAACCGAGCTCATCTTGGAAGCACGGATTGAGGGTGTTGTCTCTGCCGTAGTTGACCCCCACCACCGCGAACGCCTGGCCGAAGGGGAGGCTCCCCCCGCACTGCGGATATGAGATGTCCGCGCCGGTGGGAGAGAAGCCGGAAGGGACCATCACAGTAGAACTTCCCTCTGCAGCGATTCCGGCCAGGGCCGGAGTCGCCATGACCCCCAACAGCCCGCAAATGAGGACCACCTCGGTGATGGACCTACTCAGTGCCCATCCCACCCGCACCCAGCCGACCCTGCCCCGAACTCGAGTCCGCCTCGGAAAGAATTCAGGCCGCTCGGTGGACGGGCGCGATTGGCGGCATCCCACCTTGCCGAGGATAGTCTCAGCGTCCCCGAGAAGCTCCTCGGCAGTGCAGCCCCAGTCGACCTCTAGCTCCTTCAGACGTCTAGTGAGGTACTGGTCGGACCGGCCAACTCCGTCGGGCCAAAGTGGCGCTGCAGCAGCTGGAAGTCAACAGTCTGAGCCTCGGGGATGACGCACCGGCCCCGCTGGCCGGACTTCGCGCTGGGACCCAGCTGAGACTTCGGGACTGTTGCGTCCTCCTAGCCGACGCACAGGTTGGCGCCTCCTTAGCCACGTTTGATGACCGCGTCGTTACCCCCGCCCGCGAGCGAGGGTTGGCAGTCCACGGCCAGTAGCCGGCACCGGGAGCCGGCTTGAGTCGACCCTCGGATCGGCGGATCGCCGACCGGGCAGGCCTTCTCTGGCGGCCGCAAGTCCGTAAAACCCTACCCACCAGTGTCGGTAGGGTTTTTGTCCCGGTCCCCGGCAGTTGGCTCAGGCCCGGCACCGGGCCCGCGGCAGAGACATGCCCCGGGGTACTCCGCTTGGGAGCCGGCCGCTATCGTGCAGTTCCCGCTCGTGACGGTCGTCGACGATCCGGGCGAGGACGCCGGGGTGTGGCGGGACCGGGGCTGGACCCTCGACCACGTGCGGGAATAAGGAAGGGCCCGTTGACGGTGACGCACACTACCAGGGCCTCGGTGGGGCCTAGCCCCACTTCCAATGCCGCCGCCGGGTGGACACGCCGCCTCCACTGCCCGCTTGGCGGGCTCTGTTGGTCGGACTGCGCACGGTCCGAAAGGTCGTCTTCTGCCAACATCCTTTGAGTCGGCCTGCGACGACCGGCTCGCGCCGTGCGGAGACCCTCCGCGGATTCGATGGAGTTTAGATACCTGTGACGGTGAGCCTCGCGGGCCGAGCGCCTCAGTGACGGGGTCCGCCGCCGAGAGATGGGCACAGGCCCTCGGAGCATGGGCCATTCCGGAGCGGATCCAGGCTGCTGCCTCGGAACCGCCCTGGGTGTTGCCGCCGGCGTTCTTCAAAGTTGAGGAACCCGACATGCGCGACGACCGGCCCTCACTGCGGATGGCCCGCTCCGCCTTGGCGCCGGGGGGATCGGTCCTCGACGTGGGCTGCGGGGGTGGCGCCGCCAGTGTGCCGCTGACCCCCCAAGCCGTTCAGATCACGGGAGTGGACGAACGGGCGACGATGCTGCGCAACTTCGCTCTTGCGTGCGCTGGTGCCGGAGTGAAGCACGTTGAGGTGGAGGGACGGTGGCCGGATGTCGCTCGCGGAGTTGAGGTGGCGGATCTGGTCGTCTGCCACCACGTCGTCTACAACGTGGCCGAGATCGATCCCTTTCTCCGGGCACTAACCGGCCACGCCCGGCGCCTGGTGGTGGTGGAGCTGACCGCCGCTCACCCCACCTCCCCCTTCAACTCTCTCTGGGAGCGGTTCTGGCATCTTCCCCGGCCCGCGGAGCCGACCGCACAGACCTTTTTGGAAGTGGTCCAAGAGTTGGGGTACGACCCGGTTTTAGAGTCCTGCGTTCGTCCGCGCCGGCCCTCCAGGGTGACTCGCTCCGACTACGTCGCCTTCGCCAGACAGCGCCTCTGCCTGACCCCGGATCGCGATCTGGAGGTGGATGCGGCGCTCGGTGACAACTGGCCGCTCGAAGTCCCCACGATCGTGACGGTGGCGTGGGCGCCGCCCGAAGCGCCCACCGAACAACGGTCAACCAGCTGAAGGGAGCGGCACCGGGGCTCTGGAGGTGGCGCGGAACAGCGCTCCGGCGACAAAGCCGAGCCCGATCGCCGATCAGGGCGCCGAAAGCATCCAGGCGGCGTCCTGGTTACTGCTGAGGCACGACCCACCGTGGCAGGCCGAGCCAGTACCGCGGGAGCCTGGGGCGGCCTATCCAGGCGGCTCGAGCTGACGCCGTCAAGGCGAACCTCGGGAGCTAGGGCAGGGGACGGGACGGCAGTTCTACAGTTGGGCCAGGGAACCAACCGTCGGATCCGGGCGTCTTTCATTCCGACATGGATGGCCAGTGGTGACCCAGCTACCTGCCCAGCGACGGAGGTGTCGGCCCCGGACCCGGTCCGGAGGGCTTCACCGACTTCTGCTCGGTGCCGCGGCGGTCGGATGCGCGATCTGTGCCTCTGCCGTGGGCGGGAGCCTCGTCTCCCTGGCGGCGAACTCACCCAGCTACCAGGTCCTGGTGGCGGACGGGTCCTCAGGCAACATCTATGTGACCGACCCCAGCGCTCAGACCGTGACCACGGTTGCGCCCCCGGTTTCCGGCGGAATCCAGGCTCTGGCCACCAGCCCTGACGGTTCACGGGTCTACGTCGCTTTCAAGAACGGCAGCCTCGGCACTCTCGACACCTCCACCGACAGCTATCTCGGGGTGCCGGTCGTCCTCGGGTGGAGCAGTGCCGCGGTGCAGATGGTGGTGACCCCCAATGGTCAAGACCTCTACATCGCGGAGTCAGGGTCGAACCAGGTCGTGGAGGTGAACACCTTGAACGACTCAATGGTCGGATCACCGATTGCGACCGGGCCTGCTCTCAATCTGGCGATCTCGCTCGACGGCAGCTCGCTGTTTGTCGATGGGGGCAGCCAGAGCAACTCCGTCAGCGTCATTACCACCGCCACCAACACCTTGACCGCGAACGCCATCTCGGTCGCTACCCCGGGGCCCATCGTGAAGTCCCCGGACGGGACCTCGCTCTACGTC
>PKXR01000236.1:4434-31575 GCA_003133485.1 Candidatus Dormiibacterota bacterium | reverse complement strand
TTCTCTCGCTGCTGTTCAACTACGGCTGGTGGGTGAACCGGCACGATCCCTTGGGAAACAACATCTTTTCCGGGGGTTTTTTGGGACTCGACAACATCTCTGCGGTGGACCGCAGCCACCTCCCGCCCGGCGCCGGGATCGCCGAGGCGGACGCCACTGCCTGGATGGGCATGATGGTGGTGAAAATGTTCCGCATGGCGGCGGAGCTGGCCATCGATGAACCTCAGTACGAAAACATGGCGATTCGCTTCTTCACCCACTACGTGCGCATCGCCAGCGCCCTCAACGGACAGGACGGTCAGGCGGGTCTCTGGGACGACCAAGATGGCTTCTACTACGACGAGTTGCAGCTGGCGGACGGGCGCACCGAGCAACTCCGGGTTCGTAGCCTGGTGGGGCTCATGCCGCTGGCCGCCAGCGAGGTGGTTCACCGCCATACGCTGGCCCGCCTGCCGCGCCTTTCGCAGACGCTCGACGAGGCCGCGGCGCAGGGAGTCATTCATTATCGGGCGGCGCGGGGTGACGATCCCTACGCCTGTCTCAGCCTGGTAGGCGCTGACCGTCTCCACCGCCTGTTGGACCGGTTGCTGGACACTTCCGAATTCCTGTCCGAGCACGGTCCCCGATCGCTCTCCAAAGCTCACCTCGCCCAACCCTTCCAGAGCGTGCTGGTGCCGGGCATGCCGCCCGTTCGCTATGAGCCGGGAGTTTCCGACGAGCGGATTTACGGCGGCAACTCAAACTGGCGCGGACCCGTCTGGTTTCCGACCACCTATCTGCTGGTCCAAGCGCTCCGCCTTTTGGGGACGGGGCTCGGGCCCTCATTCACCCATCCTTTCCCCGCTCCCGATGGCCGGCCCGCCACCCTCGGGCACATCGCCGACCAGCTGGCGGAGCGGACCGTAGGCATCTTCCGTCGGCGCCCGGACGGCCGCCGCCCAGTCTACGGGCAGCTAGAGCGCTTCCAAGTGGACCCCAAGTGGCGGGACAACTTACTCTTCCATGAGTACTTCGACGGTGAGACCGGCGCTGGGCATGGGGCCTCCCACCAGACCGGTTGGACTGCTCTGGCGGCCCTCATGGTTCACGAGCTGCGCGCCCCCTGGAGATCGCCCCGGCCCGGGGCAGGTAAGTAGTGCCGGGACGTGCCCTGGTCAGGCGGTCCAGATCGGCGGGGAGGTGGCGGTGAAGTTGAGGTTCTCGGTCACTTGCTGGGGAAGGCCGGGCTTCAGGGAGTTTGCCTTAGGCACCCACCAGAGCTGAAACGGTGACGACTTGTCACTGAGCAGGGTGTTGAGGTAGAGAATGCTCTTGCCGTTCGGTGACCAGGTCGGGCTGGCTGGCTCGGGGCCGGAACTGATCTGCACCGGTGTCCCGAGGGTGGTCCCGTTCCAGCTGGCCACGTCCAGGGTGGTCGTCTGCAGAGAGTTGTTGGTGCAGACCATGGCGATCTCCGTGCCGCTCGGAGAGAGCGCCGGTTCGGCGCAGTCCTGGCCTGGGGTGGTCAGGTAGTCGAGGGTGTCGTGGGGAGAGCTGGCGTAGACCAACTGTGCGTAGGTGGCACCCTGATCAGGAGAGCCGGGATTGTCGTTGATGTCGTACTTGGCGTAGATGAGGCCCCCGTTGGCGAGCGGGATTGGTTCCACGTCACCGCCTTGGTAATACAAGCCCGGTTCGCTCCAGACCACCGCCTGGGCTGCGGGGTCCGCGAAGGGCACCGCTTGGACCTGGAAATCGACGTTGTAAGCGGAGTCTGGGTCAACCCAATCCGACACGTAGAAGAGGGTGACGCCGTTCGGGCTCACCTTGGGGTAGTAGGCCCAGTGGTTATTGAAGTACTGCGACGAGCTCTCCGAGAGCAGTTGGCGCACCAGCCCGCCCTGGGCGTTGAGCAGGTAGACGTTGCTGTATATGCTGGCGTACGCCACTGCGAGGATGTCCCCACCAGGACCCGGCTCCACCTGTACCCAGTCGTAGGCGGGCGCCTTGAGCTTAGTGAATTTGAGGTTGGTGAGACTGTAGATGTCCCCGTTCTGGACCACATCCACAGTGCCGGGGAGGTCGATGAGAGCCTGGGTGAGGGTGGGCTCAGTGACGTGATGCTTATTGCTCTTCAGGGTGCCCAGCACCGAGTAGACGCCGAATCCGAAGACGGCCATCAGCGCGATCACGGCTAATACCGGAAGCAATCGCTTCATCAACTAGGGAAGTACTGGGCGACCAGGCCGTTGATGGCTGTGAAGTCCGGCACCAAGACGTCCTCGCCGTCTATCTGCCCGTCGCTGAAATACGGGGAGCCGACCATGACTACCTGTTGCACGTTCCCGTCACTGACCGCTTTGGCCAAAGGCAGCAGCGAGGCGACCTGGGTGATGCTCATGTCGGTCTTCATCGAGTCGCCCAACGCGCTGGCGATGGTGGGAACGTCTGCCAGCCCGATGTCGTTGGCGGAGGCCTTGATGTCGAGCAGCAATTGTTGCTGCTTCTGGGAGCGGGCGATGTCGGAGATGACATCGCCGTGGCGGGATCGGGCGTACTCCAGAGCGGCGGCCCCGGCCACCCGCTGCGGCCCGGGCAGGATCGCGATCCGCTCCGCACCATAAGCATAGCCGCCGTTGAGGTCATTCGGATACTCGTCGTCCAGGATCGGCATCTGGGCGACGATGTTGACATCGTGCAGGTCGTTGACCACTTGGACTAGGCCGCCCAGGCCAATCCACACCCAGTAGTTGATGGCGACTCCGAAGTTGTTCTCCACCGTGGAGATGGCCTCGGCCGCGCCCCCGTCCGCGTAGGCGGCGTCGATCTTGGCGGGACCGCCGTCCCCGATCGGCACCCAGAGGTCTCGCGGAATCGAGAACATGACCACTGACTTGGTCTGAGGGTTGATTCTGACCAGAATCATGGTCTGGGTTAGGACGTCGTCAGCCTGGAACTTGGTGTCGTTGTCAGAGCCCAGTAGCAGGACGTTGAACGGCTGGCTGGAGCTGGAGAGAGGTGAGGTGCTGGAAGTGGGGAGCGGGTGCTTGCCCTTTGGTGATTTCCCGTGAGTCTGGTTTCCAGTGATATTGAGGGCAGCCGAGATGGCAGGCAGAAAATACGCTACGACCCCGCTCACGCCGGAGAGACCGAACCCGAAGACCAGCAGCCCGGCTACTAGCACCCGGTGCCGGCCCCATGAGAAGGACGTCTGGTGTGACTGAAGCCCGGCGCGGCGGCGCCGCGGCCTGGTCCCGGCAGGCATGCCGCCGGATTGTAGCGGGCCAAGCTGAGAGGAGCCGGAGCCCAACTCGCAACTCGGCCCCCGGTCAGCGGGTTGGGGCGCTAACCTTGGCGACCATGCTGCTAGAAGGCAAACGGGTCCTGGTCACCGGGGTCCTGACCCCAGCTTCGCTGCCGTTCGCGGCTGCTCGCCAGGCCGAGCAGGACGGCGCCGAGGTGGTGCTCACATCCTTCGGGAGGGCGATGCGGCTCACCGAGCGAACTGCGGCGCGGCTCTCAGCCAAGCCGACGATCCTGGAGCTGGACGTCAACCGCGACGAGGATTTCGCAGCGCTGGCGGCCGAGCTGGGAAAGCGCAACTGGCAGTTGGATGGCATCGTCCACGGGGTGGCCTTCGCTCCCGCCGAAGCGCTCGGCGGCGCCTTCCTGAGCACCCCCTGGGAGGCCGCTGCCACCGCGCTGCGAACCAGCGCCTACTCGCTCAAGCAACTGGTGGTCGCGCTCGAGCCCTTGATCCCGGCGACGGGGGGCAGCGTCGTCACCCTCGACTTCGACGCCAGCCAAGCGTGGCCCGGATACGACTGGATGGGGGTCTCCAAGGCGGCGCTGGAGTCGGTGGTGCGGTATCTGGCCCAGTACCTGGGCCGGCGCCGGATCCGGGTCAATGCGGTGTCGGCCGGACCAATCTACACGACCTCGGCGAAGGGCATCCCCGGCTTTCCGTCCTTCCCTGACGTCTTCGCGCGGCAGGCCCCGCTGGGCTGGGACGGTAGGGACTCGGACCCGGTCGGGAAGGCGACGGTTGCCCTGCTATCAGACTACTTTCCCGCCACCACCGGCGAGATAGTTCACGTCGACGGCGGTTATCACGCGGTCGGGGCGGCCATGGGCGCGGCCAACGGTAGTCTCCCGGAGGAGTAGGGCTTCCGCGAGCCAGTGCTCCGGCTCCAACCCCATGCGCCACCCAGCGTGGCTGGAACGGCGAGCGACCTGCCCAACAGAACCATGGCCAAAGGCGGCCAACCTATCTAGCAGGGACGAGGATCAGTTGACGCAGCTCTGGGTCGACACGGTTGCGGTGTTGGACTCGCCCGTGGTGATATCGGGGAGAACCTCACCGGCGGTCAGAGCGTAGCCCTCTCCGTCGACTACCAGCGACTTGGCGAAAACCACTCCCAGAACCTGACCTTGGAGGTCCACAAACGGACCGCCCGAGTTGCCGGGGATGACGGTCGCCTGGAGCACGAAGATCTCCCGGCTCACGATCGATCGCGCGTAGATGTCGCGCCCCACCGCGTCGAGTTGCCCCCTGATCGCCCCGGGCACCACCTGCTCGGTGCCTCCCTCGGGGTAGCCGATGACGGCTCCCTCGGTGGCCCGCGCTCCCCCCGAGGTGTCAATGGTGAGCGGGGGTAGGTTCAGCCCGGGCACCCGGAGGAGGGCGAGGTCGCGTTCGGGGTCGAAGAAGACCACTTCTGCTGCCATCGAGCCCGCCTGGCCGGGGATCTCGATTCGTGAGTCGTGACTGCCGGCGACCACATGGGCATTGGTGAGGATCACTCCTGGGGCGACTGGAAATCCGCTGCCTTCGATCAGTCCCCCGCAGCCCGAGCTCACCACTTTCACCGTCTCGGACGCGGCCGCACTAACCGCGGTGTCCTGGGCCAGGCTGGCGGGCACGGACACCGGCGCCGGAAGCGGGGGGATCAGATTGGCGAATACCTCGGGAAAGGGCACCGCGCTGAAGATGTGCTGCAGCCCGCCCAGCCAAGCCGGATCCTGGGGGAACTGCTTGGCCAACGCGTGCAGGACCGCCGACTTCTGGATCTGGTTGGACAGAGGTGGCCAGGGGCCTGACGCAAAGGTGAGTCCCAGATACCAGCTGGCCACCAGGACCACCACCAGGCCCCAGGCGACACCCAGGAAGGAGTCGATCAGTCCCAGATGGCGGCGGATAGTCGTCAGCCGTATGCGGAGCCCGACCCAGGTGCCGACGCCGTCGCCGAGCAGCGCCATTGCCAGCAGGATCCCAATGGCGAGCCCCGAGCGGACCTCCACGGTGAAGTCATGGAGGAGGGAGGGCACGGAGGTCGCCAACCAGGCGCCTAGCCCGAGGCCCACTAAGAGTCCCAAGAGCGAGAACAGGGAGTAGGTGAAGCCTCCTCGGTAGCCGCGGATAGCGGCATACAGAAGGGCGACGATTATGAGGACGTCGATCAGGTCCATCGGGTCTCCGTCATCATCGCGACTCCGAAGCCCAGGGAGCGGTGTCACTTCTGATCTCGTCACAATGCACGCGACCACCCCGAAGCGAGGAGTTGAGAGCACGGAACGAAACAGCGCCGGTCATGTGAGTCGGTNNGTCGGGCGCGGCGCAGCCGCGGGCCGGTGCAGAGCGGACTGTTCATCCCCCTGCCGGAGGATTGGCGCACCTGCATCCTCCCGGTGATCGGACTTGCCACCCCGGTCGGCTTGCTGGTGGTGAATTTCTCGGCCTGGGTGATCTCCCAGCTGGGAGCCTTTCGGTGGGGGGTGGCTGTCAGTGCCTTCATCAGCGCTTTGATCTTGAACAGCCTGACCGCCGTGAACGTCTATCGGTACATCCGCAACCGCTGGCCGAATTTCGTCATCAGCCGCGAGGAGAACGGAACCTGGGTTCTGGTTGGGGCCATCACTCTGATCCTGGTCACGGCCTTTGTCTCCTCCCTGTTCTCCTACGTGGGGATGGCCAATCCCCGTCGCCTGCCCAACGGGATCGCGGTCATCACCGGCTTTCTCGGCGTGATGATTCCGCTTGGCTTGAGCTTGGGCCTCAACCGTAAGCGACGCGCCTCCGCCGAGCCACACGGGTAGCTGGGCCAAGCTCAGGGATTCCGCTCCGCGTCCAACTCGCCCAGGGTGCGGACATGGCCGGCGTCGAAGACGATCGCCGCGGTCGCCAGACCCAGAAAGAGACCGTGGCCCAGGACCCCGGCGATCTCGCTCAGGAGGTCCGACGCTGCTCCAGGGTCCGACAAGCCACTCTGGAAGTGGAGGTCAAGCACATAGTTGCCGTTGTCGGTGAGATAGGGCCCCTCGGCAGCGCCGCGCAGTTCAGGCTGGCAGAACAGCCGGGCCGCGCAGCGGGCGGCGGTGCCACTCCAGTCGTACGGGAGCACTTCGACTGGGAGGGGATGGGTGGAGCCGAGTTGGTCCACCTTCTTGGAGGAGTCGGCCAACACCCAGAAGCGGCGGCTGCGTTGGGCTAGGACCTTCTCTCTGAGCATGGCTCCACCTCCGCCCTTGACCAGGTTCAGCGCTGCGTCGAACTCGTCGGCGCCGTCCACGTCCAGATCGAGGGCGCCGCCACTAGCGGAGAGCAGCTCGATCCCCACGTCAATGGCGAGAGATTCGGTTAACTTGGAGGCGCAGAGGCCCTGGACCCGCAGCCCCGCCCCGATCCGGGGACGTAGCGCCTCGATGAAGGCGGAAGCCATGCGGCCGCTCCCAAGGCCCAGACGCATTCCCGGTTGGATCAATCCGGCCGCNNCATGCGGCCGCTCCCTAGGCCTAGACGCATGCCCGGCTGGATGAATCCTGCCGCCGTGGCGGCCACCTCCGCCGCCGCCGCGGCGAACTCTTCCGGGGCCAGCTCCAAGCTAGCCGCTCACCTTCGGTCCGACCTCGTCGATGGAGAGGCGCAGGAGGACCCGTTGTTCTTGAACCATGGCAGCGCGGTACTCATCCCAGTCGGGGTGCTCTCCCGAGACATCGCGGTAGTACTGCACCAGCTCGGGGAGGGCGTCCGGCAGGGAGACCACCTCCACCGTGCCCCGGATCGAGATCCAGGGTCCCCAGAAATTGTTGGTGAAGACGACCAGGTCGTAATGAGGGTCGCGCCGGAGGTTGCGGACCTTGACAGCCGTCTCCCGGCTGCTGACGGTGAGCAGGCCTTGGGGGTCTACCGCCACCGACAGCGGCGACATCTGGGGACTGCCGTCCCGACGGCGGGTGGCCAGAATCGCGTGGTGATTCTGGGAGACGAACTGCCTAGCTGCTTCGTCGTCCATGACGGGCACCCCTCCTACCTTGACCTTCCCAGCGCAGGGGTCGGGCCCGCGCCCGTTTGATCAGATCTTCCTGGATGCCCTCCTCCGCGGACAAAGGGTCGACCCGCACCCAGCGGCCGTCGGCCTGTAGGTTCCAGCTCTGGCGGCGATCGGCCCAGGTCAACTCCAGCACCTGGCGCACTTCGTCACGGGCTTGGGGATCGAGTAGCGGGACAACGCACTCCACGCGGCGGTAGAGGTTGCGGCCCATCAGGTCCGAGGAGCCGATGTGGACTTCTGGTTGGCCACCGTTTTCGGCGATGAAGGCCCGGCCGTGCTCCAGGAACCGTCCCACCACGCTGTGCACGTGGATGGTTGGGCTTAGGCCCTCAACCCCGGGTCGCAGCGCACAGATACCGCGCACCAAGAGCCGGATGGGCAGGCCCAACTGCGATGCCTTGTACAGCGCGCGGATGGCCCGCTCGTCGGTTAGTCCGTTGACCTTGATAAGGAGCCCGGCCGGTCGTCCGTGCCGGTGGTGCTCCACTTCGCGCTCGACCAGCTGCTCGAAGCTCTGGATGGCGTTGATCGGCGCTACCCAGAGATCCCGGTAGTCCCGCTTGCGGGAGTATCCGGTCAGGTAGTTGAAGAGGTCGGCAACCTCCTCGGTGATCTCCGGTTTGGCGGTGAGGAGCCCGAAGTCGGTGTAGAGCCGGGCGGTCACCGCGTTGTAGTTGCCGGTTCCGATGTGGGCGTAGTAGCGGATGCCACCCTCCTCCTGGCGCACCACCAAGACGAGCTTGGCATGNNCGGATGTTGTTCTGCTCGTCGAAGCGAGCCTTAATCTCCACCAGCACCACCACCTGCTTGCCGTCCTCGGAAGCTCGGGTGAGGGCGTCGATGATCGGCGTATCGCCACTGGTCCGGTAGAGGGTCTGCTTGATCGCGACCACTTTGGGATCACGGGCAGCTTGCTCGATGAACCGCTCGGTAGTGGCGGCGAAGGAGTCATAGGGGTGTTGGACCAGGACATCTCCCCGCCGCAGCACGGCGAAGAAGTCAGGGTCCTGATCCTGCATCGTGAGCAGGCGAGGCGGGGTCGTGCCGGTGAATTGGGGATAGGCCAGATCGGGCCTCTCCACCGCGTCGGCGACGCTGATGAGACCAGTCAGGTCGATCAGGCCGTCGACCTCCTGGACCTCGTCGGGGGTGACCCCGAGTTCCGTCTCCAGCATGGTCAGGATCTCCCGGGAAAGTCCAGGCGCGGTCTCGACCCGGACCACCGCGCCGAAGCGCCGCTCGCGGAGCTCCTCCTCGATGGCCGAGAGCAGGTTGGGTTCGTCCTCGTCGACATCAAAGTCCGCGTCCCGGGTCACCCGGAAGAGCCCGTGAGCCACCACCTCCATGCCCGGGAAGAGCCGGTCAAGCCGCTCGGCGATGATCCGCTCGATCGGCACGAAGGGGCCCCGGCGTCCGACCCGAAAGAATCGAGGGGCCGACGACGGCACCTTGACCCGAGCCACCCGGGGGGCCCGCTCTCCAGGCTCTCCGAGCATGACGGCGATCGAGAGCGACAGGTTGCTGAGGTAGGGGAATGGGTGAGCCGGGTCGATGGCCAGGGGCGTCAGTAGGGGGTAGAGCTGCGACTCGAAATAGGCATCGCACTCCCGCTTCTCGGTGCGGCTGAGCGGCTCATCCTTCAGCAGCAGCCGCACTCCCTGGCTTTCCAGGAGGGGAGCCAGGTCCTCGCGGAGGCTGTGCCCTTCGCCGGCCACAATCTCGCGAGTGCGCTTCCCGATGGCCCGAAGCTGCTCGGTGGGAGTCATGGCGTCGGCGTGGGTGCTCTGGACCCTTTCGGCCAGCTGCCGCTTCAACGAGGCGACCCGGATCATGTAGAACTCGTCCAGGTTGCTGGAGGTGATCGCCAGGAACCGCAGCCGTTCCAGCAACGGCACCCTGGGATCCTGCGCCTCGGCGAGCACTCTGGCGTCGAAGTCGAGCCAGCTCAGCTCACGATTGATGTAACTGGTGGGGTCGCCCAGTCGGCCATCCAAGTGGTGATGGGCCCCGACTCCCAGCTCGACGATCTTGGCCGAGCGGGCCGAGGCCTTGCGGCGGGCTCCCTGGAGTTCCGGCAGCCGCGATTTCGCCTCAGTCACGGCGGTTACGCTAACACCGGCCCGGGGATGAGCGACACCCGTAACAATCCGCTCGCAGAATCTTTGGCTGACTCTGGTTCGCCGGGTTCGAGGTACGATCGGGGCGTGAAGTCCGCCCTGAGCCGAGGAGCTATGGCGCTGGCAGCTCTGGGGACCCTGGCTCTCGTCGGCTGTGGGAGCAGTGGCGTCTCCTTGAACAGCCCCGCGGGAACGATCCTCCAAGCAGCCAACACGCGGGCGCTGAGCAGCTCTTTCCAGGTGGCCTTCACGGGCCAGCTCCAGGTCGATCTAAGTGGTGTAAGCGCCTCTGCGGGCGTGACTTCCGGCGAGCTTGCCCTGCTGCAGACCGCGATCAATTCCACCGAGCTGAATGTGGTGATGCAGGTCCAGAGCCCTGAGCAGTTCGAGCTGTCCTTCACCCTGAGCCCGCTGCTCACCCAAACCTGGCGGGTGCTCGACCTCGATGGGAGCAAATACATCTCCGAAAACGGCACTCAGTGGTACTCAGTTGCGAGCGGAAAATCGAGTGCAGCGGGCCTCGGTCCCAGCGGCCTTAGCACCCTGAAGACAGAGATCAAGAGCTGGGGCAAGGATTTGGCCAACTCCGCTACCGTGACCAAGCTAGGCACCACCACCATCGGTGGCAATCAGGTGGAGCATCTGCAGACCACGATCGCCGGCTCGAGTCTCAACCAGTCCATGCCAGGCATCCTGGGCGATGTGGTCGGGGCGTTGGGATCTGAGGGAGCTTCGCTGAACGCAGATCTGCCGGCCATCGAGGGGATGCTGCAGTTCACCCAGGCGAAGACGGACAGCTACATCCTCACGTCCACGGGCCAGCTGGCTCGGACCGACGTGACCTTCGGCCTGAACTTGAACCTCGCGGAACTTTCCACCCTGGTGCCGAGCGCGACGGGCCTTCCGACCGGCACGGTCCCGATGACCCTGAGCTTCGAGGGGAACTTCAGCGACTACGGCAAGAGCTTCGGTCTCCAGAAGCCCAGCAACATCGTGGCGGGTCCCCTGCCGACACCTAGCGGATTGGCCGGCGCTCTCAGCTAACCGCAGGGGCGCCCCCAGAGCTTTCCGGAGTGGGGCTGTTCCTACCGACTTCCCGGCCGGACCAGGCTAGGCAGCTTCCGCCGCGAGCGGCAGTGCTACCCGGATCCCTGCACCCGGACAGGCCGGTGCTATCAGTAGAGCCAGGACCGCAGCCGACTCGGCGTCGGCCTGGTAGCTGAAGAAGGCCCCGCCGCTGCCGGTCATTGCCCAAGCCACCCCGGGGCTCGCCTCAGAGAGCTCCCGCAGCCGCCCGGACAACGCAGGCACCGCGCGCATCGCGGCTGCTTGCAGCCCGCTGCCGAATAGCTCTGGGCCGGGAGGGGTGCCAGTGCGGAGCGCCATGGCGAGACCTTCCACCCGGCTGCCGTCGCTGAAGTCATCGGGGTTGGTAGCCGCGTACGCGGCCGCGGTGGCCACCGATCCCAGCACCACGATGAGGAAGGCCCCGGAGATCAGGGGCGGGAGGGGTGAGATCACCTCGCCGATACCGCTCAGCTGGCAGGCTCCGCCCTGCATTCCGAAGGGGACGTCCGCACCACATTCCAGTGCGATCCGCTCCAGCTGGCGGCGGTCCAGCCCCGCTCCGGCCAGCCGGAGCACGGCTGCGGCATCCGCTGACCCGCCACCGAGCCCACTTTGGGTGGGGATCCGCTTCTCGAGAGCGAGCCGGCTGATCGGCGCGCCGAGATCCTGCTTTCGCAGGAGGATGGCGGCCCGGACTGCGATGTTGTCCTCACCCTGCGGCACCCGATGAGCCTCGGGGCCCCAGACTTGCAACTGCGGAGCAGCAGGAGCCGGGCGATTGTCCAGATCGTTCCCTTCGACGGCGACCACGTCGCTCCAGTCGATGGTCTGAGAAACTGCCGCTAACTCGTGGTATCCGTCCGCCCGGCGGCCGGTTAGTTCGAGGGCCAGGTTCAACTTGGCAGGGGCCCGGCCTAAGCGCAACACCCGCCTCACTTTAGCGGCCGCACAAAGGACCTTCGCCAGCCGATTGCTATACTGCGGCGCTGGCCCGGCCCTGGTGCCGGTGCCCATTTGGCCGGGATCGTCCGTGGCCTCAACCACAAGCCGAGAGAGCATGGCAAACACCAGTTCCGCCCGTAAGCGCATCCGGTCGGCGGCTCGCAAGCACGAGCGCAACCGCCGAGTCCGGTCCTCGGTGCGCACCGCTGTGGCCAAGGCCAGGCGCGTGATCGAAGGTGCGGAAGAGGGTTCGCCGGAGGCGCTGTTGAAGCTGGCGACCTCCGCTCTCGACAAGGCGTCGGAGCACGGAGTTCTGCATCCTCGCAATGTCAGCCGGCGGAAGTCGCGCCTGATGCGCTCTGCCGCCAAGGCCGAGGCTCAGGGCACTGCGGCCGTCAAGGTTCCGAGGGCGGCCACCAAGCGGGCGTCGGCCCAGGGCACCAAACCCAAGTCAGGTGCGACCACGCGCAAGGCTGCGGCCGCTCCCAGGGCCGGCCGGCCGGCCACCAAGACCGAGCGGACCTCCAGCTCGCTGCGCCGGGCCGCGGGCAGTGCTGGCAAGGAGAAGAAGGGAACCTGACTTCGGCGCCAGCTCCTGATTAGCTCAAAGGCCGAACTCTCAGCTCTGACGCCATCTGGGCGAGCAGCAACTCCAGCCCATCTTGGCCGTCGATCGCGCCGGTCCTGGTGGACCAGTCCAGGTCGGCCAGCTGCACCAACCACCGCCGGAGCCGCGGCTGACCTGCTCGCTTTAGATGGGAGTTGAGCTTCTCCTCTTTCCATGGGGGCAGGCTCTGCCGGCGGTCGGTGGCAAATGAGAGGAGTTCTCGAATCGCGCGGGCCACTGCTCCCACCACCACCGGGGGCGGCAGGTCCGGTCGCCCGGCAATATCGTTCAGCCTCTCTCCGACTCTGCCCGGCGCCTCGAACAGGGTGTCGGTCAGCCGGTAGAGCTCGGTAGGTGGAGCCGGCGGGACCAAAACCAGCGCGTCGGAGTCCGCGATCCGACCCTGGCCCAGCCCATATATCTCCAACTTCTCCAACTCCTGTTGCAGTCGTCCCAGGTCCTGGCCGGCGACGTCGACGAGCCGGGCCAGGACCGGTTGCCCTAACAGGAGCTCCCGGGNNCTTGCCCTAACAGGAGCCTGCGGGCCCGGACCTCGTCATCGACGTACCGCCTCAGCTCGCGACCCTTTGGTCGCTTGAGCTGGCGGACTTCCCCTCGCTGGGCCCGGACCGCTTGGACGAAGGGGGAGCTGGCCGGGAGGGTGCTGCGACATACCACCAGCACCGCGGTTGTGTCCAGGCGACTGGCCAAGGTGGCCCCGAGCAGCTCGACCTCTTTCGCGGCCCGCTGACCGGTCGCCAGCTGCGGCGGATCCCAGATCACCACGACCCGTCGGATCGCGAGGAACGGCGGGGTGGCGACGCTCCGGGCGATGGCGTCGAGGTCGCGCGAAGATCGGAATTCCTCGAGGCCCAGGTCGGCGACCAAGTCCGCCGTCAGCTGGTCCCGGATCCGGAGCGCCGTGGTCGTCACCAGGTAGGGGTCGTCCCCATGTACCAAGACCAGCGGCTCGACCACCAGATGATTATCGAGGCCGCGCCAGTTCGAGACCGCGATTCTGCTCCATTGGGAGTTGCCTTGTGGAGGGTGGTCCCGTCAGCATTGCGGAGAAGTGCTGCTGTCCTCGCTCGCCACCCCGCTCCCGAGGCTGCCATTCGGCACCCTGGGCGCGCAGTTCGCGATCGGGGCGGTCTTCCTGATCCACATCGCTCTGGTCGGGTTCATCCTGGCCGCCACCGGCATGGCGCCATTCCTGGAATTGGCCGGGCGACGGCGGGGCGGGGACCCATCTTGCCTCCGGTACGCCCGCGGTCTCTCCAAGGCAATCCTCTATCTCTACAGTCTGGGGGCGACCTGGGCCGTGCTGGCGGTNNCCTGACCATTGCCTTCGCCAGCTTCTTCGTAGGCATTCCGCTGATGGTGCTCTACGCCTATGGCTGGGACCGGTTCTCTCCCCGGCTGCACCTGGCTGTCGGGTTTGCCTTCGCCGCGGTCCAGTACGTCTTCTTGTTCACGATCGTGGAGCTGGACAGCTACGTGCTAACCCCCGGCACCTCGGTGAGCGCCGTGGGGGCCGCCTTCTCGCCCAGCTACCCCTGGCTGCTGCTTCACTACGCTGGCGCCAACCTCTCCTGGGCGCCGTTGCTGCTGGCCGGGATCGCCGTCTGGCGGGGGCGGCGGGCCAAGTCCGCCGCCGAGATCACCTACCAGCGCTGGGCCGCCCGAATCATGTTCGCGATCGGGTCGATCTTCCTGCTGGCTCAGCCGATCACGGGATTCCTGCTGGCGGAGACGGTCAAGACCAGCTCCTTGCCGGCCTTCGACAATCTGTTCGTCTTCAACTCCGCCTCGCTGTTCATCGGTCAGGTTGCGTTGTTGGCGGTACTGGTGGTGGGTGCCAACCTGGTCTTCTGGCGTCACAATCAGTCGGGACCGGCGACTGCCGGCGGAGGAGGCACCCTGACCGTGTTGGCTCTGCTGGGGATGGCCGGCACCGCTCTCCCCGCGGCCGTGATCCCCGCCAACCTCGTGGTGCTGCGGTACGTGGCTCTCTTGATCGCGTTCCTGGCGACTGCGGTCAACCTGGTCGGCTACCTGCGTTCTCTGCGCGCGGGAGGAAGTTCGGTCAAGCTGAACCCCCTCGCCGGGCGAGTGATCGGAGTGGTTGGCGTGTGCGCCCTCGTGCTCAGCCTGTACATGGGGGTGATCAAGGAGAACGCCAAGCTTCCTTGCGGAATTGATGCCACCACCGGCCAGGACAGTTGCCTGCTCAGCCTGTCCCAGTCGGCCCAGAACTTCACGGTTCCGCGCGGGGATCAGCCTTGAACTACCAGGACTTCGAATCGGCCTGGTACCTGGGGCTGATCATCACGTCCTTTTTCTGCGTAATGCTGGTCGGGTTCTTCGCGATCATGCGGCAGGCTCGCCAACTCGCCACAGAAGAAGGGGCCGCGATCGCCTTGATGGCGGTGGTGTCCGGCGTCTTCACGTTCCTGTTCCTGCTCGGGATCTGCCTGGCGCTCTTGGTCGGCATCGTGGTCCTGGCCGGTNNGCCAAAAAGCGGCTGTCGCGCCGCCGGTTCATGATCATGACGATCAACGGTGTCGGAGCCGGTACGGCGCTGCTGATCGGGGCGCCGATCGTGGGCTCGGTGCTGAGTCCGGTCTTCGCCAAGCGCAAAACACCCTGGGTGCTAGTGGCGGACATCAGTCAGGTGCCGGTGGGGGTGCCCACCGCGTATGTGGTCTTCCTGCCGATCGACGAAGGTTGGACGGTGCCGCCGGTGCCCCGCACGGTGTACGTGGTCAAGCTCAACCTGAACGGCACAGCACAGATGCTCACCTTGTCCAACGTCTGCACCCACATGCAGTGCGACGTGCACTGGGATATCAACCTCAAAGTGTTTCTCTGTCCCTGTCACGGGGGGCTGTACAGCATCGATGGAAGCAACATCGGGGGACCACCACCCTGGCCACTGTTCCGCTATGAACACAAGCTGGTTGGCTCCACCCTCTATGTTCGCAATGATCTGACAGGAGCCTAACCCGCATGGCCAGCCCCAGCCAGCCCCCCCGGAGCGCGCTTGTCGCCAAGCTGACGCGCCCGATCGCCCGGCCCATGGCGGCTACCTACCGCTGGGTCGACGAACGGATGGGCATCTCCGACCTGACCCATCAGCTGCTCTATGAGGCGACGCCCCGCCGGGGCGCTTGGACCTACTCGCTGGGCAGCGCCACCTTGATCATCATCGTGCTCCAGATCGTCACGGGCATGTTCTTGCTGTGGACCTACGTGCCCTCGACCACCGAGGCGTGGGAGAGCCTCAACTTCATCGAGCACCACGATGAGTTCGCCGCGATCGTGCGGGGCATGCACCTCTGGGGTGCGTATGTCCTGCTATTCGTCATCGGCCTGCACATGATCCGCACCTTCGTCAGCGGCTCCTACAAAAAGCCGCGGGAGCTCAACTGGATCGTTGGGGTCCTGCTGTTCCTGATGGTGTTGGGGCTTGGCATTACCGGAGCAATGCTGCCCTGGGATCAGGCCGCCTACTGGACGGCCACGGTGGTGACCCACGTCGTCGACTACATCCCGTTGTTAGGCAACTGGCTTCAGCAGATCCTGCGCGGCGGGCCGCAGATGGGCCCTGAGACCCTCACTCGGTTCTTCGCCATCCACATCTGGTTGCTCCCAGCCCTCCTGGTACCCCTGATCGGGCTACACCTGATCCTGCTCCGGCGGCACGGGGAGCACGGCTCCTGGGTGAACTACGAAGGGGTCGAAACCGAGTCGGAAGAGGTGCGCGCGAAGCGGATGGCGGGCGCTGAGTACCCCTACCCAGCTCTGCCCAGCGACCCGGGCTACGCGGTCCCGGTCGACATCGACGACTTCTTTCCCTCCCAGGTCTTCAAGGACGCCGTGGTCAGCTTCGCACTGGTGGTGATCATCTTTGTCATGGCGGTGGTCGTGGGAGCGCCTTTGGAGCGCGCCGCCAACCCGGCCGCGCTCAACTACGTGCCCACCCCAGAGTGGTTCTTCCTGCCACTTGATCAACTCCTGGTTCAGTTCCCGCAGGCCTGGATGATCCCGGTCGGGGTCTTCGTGATCCCGGGGATCGGGACGACTCTTTTGATGCTGGTTCCGTTCCTGGACCGCTCCCCAGAGCGCGAGCCCTGGCGCCGACCCGAGGTGATGGTGCCGGCTCTCTTCGCGGTGCTCTTCCTTGTCTTCGAGGCCCTGCTCGCGGTGAACCGGCTCTTCAACCTATGAGTGTCCCCACCGTGGTCGCGGCCACCTCCCCGCACTTGGTCCAGGTACCGATTTCGACGGGAGTCGCGACGGCCCTGGTGGCTGTCCTCATGCTGGCTCACATCCAGTTCGCCGCTTTCCAGCAGGGTGGCTACATCATCCTGGCGGTCACCGACTTCCTGGGGTGGAAGCGAAACGACGAGCGGCAGACCCGCTTCTCCCGGCACCTGGTCACGGCCTTGGGGGCGACCTTCGCTTTTGGCTCCGCGCTGGCCATCTTCTCCGTCCTAATCCTCTTCTTGGGCCTCTGGAGCCAGTTCTTCATCGAGTTGGTGCGGATCATGTTCTGGCCCTTGGTGGTGGAGGGGATCGCCTTCATCGGCGAGATCGCCTGTCTCTACACCCTCTACTCGCAGTGGGATCGGCTGGCGAAGGTACGTCCCTTGCGGGCGGGACTGGAGCTGCTGCTCTTCATCAACGCCTCGATCCAGATGCTGGCGATCGACGTGGTCGCTTCCTACATGCTGACCCCCCGGCCCTCCAACGATCTGGCGCTGATCCTACTCAACCCCACCGAAATCCCCCTGGAAATGCATCGCTTGGTGGGCAACATCGCCTTCGCCGGAGCGGTGATAGCCTTGGTCGGCGGGATCCGGATCATCCTCGCCAGGACCCCTGCCAAGCGGGCCTACGGCGACTGGATCGGGCACTACGGACTCATCTACGCGATTGGGTTCACCCTGGCTCAGCCACTGATCGGCTGGGAGTACGCCAAGGAGATCCAGCTGCACGCCTACGCGTCCTGGTACAGCATGATGCTGGGCGGGCTCAGCGTGGCCTTTCTGTTTCAGGTTTTCCTGCTCGGGGCCATCTTCACGGTGGGCATCTTTTACCTATGGCGCCGAGTCAAACTGGGCGGCTTCAAATCGCCGACTCTGGCCGTCTGCACGGCCCTCTCCTTTGCCTCATGGCTGCTGATAGCCACGCCGTCGTCGCTGGCCTGGAGCTACGAGGACGTGGTCGGCGCCAATGCCAATGTGCCCATCTGGCAGGGCGGCCTGATCATCCCCTGGGGCGAGATGATTCCCTTCAAGCTGGTAGCCCTGCTCACCTTCACCGGGGTCGCGATCGTGGCGGTGACCGTCTACCTCAAGCACGTCAACAAGGGTGAGATGCGGTGGGGCGACGCCGGCCGGGCGCAGGGGGCGGCGCTCATCACCGTCGGCGTCGCGGTCAGCCTGATCATGGCGCTGATGGGCTACATCCGGGAGGACAGCCGCGCCCCCTTCTTGATCACCAATCAGGTGCTGACCAATCAGCAGCAGAACTTCAAGGCGCCGTCGTCGACCGGCCCGGCGCTCACCGGAACCTCCAACGTGGGCATCATCATGCCCTGGGACTCCGTTCCGTGAAGTTAGTGCTCCGTCCGCTAAATCAGCCCGCCTCGGAGTACGCCGAGGTCACCCATGAGCCGGTGCCAACTTCGCTCGCCACCTACTTTGAGGTGCGCAGCTTCGCTTTCCCGGATCGGCCGACGCTGGACCGGCTGCCGGTTTCGGTCCGGCTGGCAGCGGTGGGTAACCATATCAAGAGCCGATTGATCCTGATCTCTGATTTGGTGCGGCGACTGGAGGCGATGGAGTGGCAGGTTCGGTTGGTCGGAGACGACGTGGTGGTGACCACCGAGCTCTCCGCAGAAGCAGGCTGGCAGAAGTTGCGGGACCAAGGCATCTCTGACCATCTGCTGCCGCTGCTGCAGAAGGGCAGCGACCGGCCCCCTCGGTCGCGGGAGTTGACTAGGGGCGAGCCACCGCCCCCGGCCTGACCGGCGTGGCTCGGCTTACTTGAACTCCGAAATGGCCCGAGCGCCCTTGGTCGAGAAAGGGGCCGCCACCAGCCAGTCGCCACCATTGCCCTCCTCGACGACCTGGACCTTGACCGTGGTCGGGTGGACCCCGTCGGGGTTTTGGACCCGCACCAAGGCCGACACGTCGTTGGCGGAGATCACCTTCAACGACACCACCTTGAAGCTGGCCCGGCTGGCGTTGACGCCATCGAAGAAGATGTCGAAATTGGTGTGTTCTTCGGCGTTGGTACTGAGCAGGGTGTAGGCGTACGCCACCGAGTGGATCCTGACGTCAGCCAGCCACTGGTGCAGCGCCGCCGCGGCCTCGGGGCTCGGGCCGATACAGCTCGACAGCAGCATGCCGGCCAGGGCGAGTGCCGGGACCACCCCCAAGGCGGAGTTCAGACGCGGCCGGCTAACCCTTGACAATCACCGTTCCCTGCATTCCGGGGTGGAGGGTGCAGTAGTAATCGTAGGTCCCAGGTGCTAGGAATTGAACCGCCCAGCGGTAGCCCGACCCTTTGGTGGGGGAGTTGACTAGGTTCGTGTCGATCCACCACACGTTGTGCTGGTCGTACTGGTCGGTCCAGACCCACACGACGGTCGCCCCCACCGGCACGGTCATCTCATCCGGCACGAACGAACCCACGGTGTTCACGTTGTGGTAGATGATCACCCGGTACTCGGGATTCTTGGGAGGGGTGACGATTTGTTTGATCTTGAGGTTGGAGTCGGCTTGTTTAACGTGATTGCCGGGCTCGAACGGAATGTGGGCGCCCCCCGGAGTTCCGGCGTCGCCGAAGAAGCTGCACCCAGCCAGGAGCGACCCCAACACCAAGGTGGCGACGAGAGCTCCGGCGCCGCGACGGTGAAGTCGCGCGGCCGTTCCCTGCAATCGGACCGCCAGCATGGATTCAGGATAGTCGGCCCGACCACACCGAGGCGGTCCCGATGAGTGGACCGGTTCTAGCCACGCCCGGCTCCGACCTGCCCCGGACTCCTCGACAGCGCGCCCTGTCGACCGCGGCGGCGTTGGCCCAGAACTATCCGGCTGCCTGCGCTCTGAACCACGCCAACCCTCTTCAGCTGCTGGTCGCCACCATCCTCTCCGCGCAGACCACTGACGAGAGGGTCAATCAGGTGACTCCGGCCCTTTTCGTCCGTTATTCGACCGCCGCGGATTACGCCGGCGCCAATCCGGAGGAACTGGAGGAGCTGATCCACGCGACCGGGTTCTTCCGGGCCAAGGCGCGTTCTCTGATGGGGATGGGGAAGGCCCTCGGCGACGAATTCGAGGGTCAGGTGCCGGACACCATGGAAGGGCTAGTCAGGCTTCCCGGGGTGGGACGCAAGACCGCCAACGTGATCCTGGGAGTGGCATTTGGAAAGCCGGGCTTCCCGGTCGACACCCACGTGATCCGACTCAGCAACCGTCTGGGGTTGGTCCGGGTCCAGGATCCGGTCAAAATCGAGGCCGAGATCTGCCGGATGGTGCCCGCGGAGGAGTGGACGGGCCTCAGCCTGCGGCTGATCCTCCACGGCCGTCAGGTCTGCTTGGCTCGAACTCCCCGCTGTGGAGTCTGTGTCCTCGAAGCCTGGTGTCCGTCTTCCTCCCTGAAGGTGGGCGCGAAGCCTCCTAAGCCCGCTAGCGGTCGTGGAACTCGGGCTTCCGGTGTTCCCGCAAAGCGGTCCAGCCTTCGCGGGCGTCCTCGCTAGCCAGCGCCTCGGCCTGTGCCTCGGTCTCGAAACCGAGAACGCCTTCCAGGCTCTCCCCCGACTCGACCATCGCCAGAGCGCGCTTCAGGTTGCGGAGTACGGGGGCGGGTAGCCCGGCCATCGAGACCGCCCACTCCAGGGCCGACTCCTGCAGCCGGGCGACCGGGACCACGCGGTTGGCGAGTCCCAGCTGCAATGCGCGCTCGGCGTCGATCGACTGGCCCAGCAGGAGCATCTCACGGGCCGCGGCAGGTCCAATGACCCGGGTCAGCATCCAAGTGGCCCCACCTCCGGGGTGGATCCCCAATTTGACAAACGGAGCAGCCAGCCGGGCTTCGTCGGCGACGACCCGGAGATCGCAGCAGAGGGCCAGGTTCAGACCCGCCCCGATGGCCGGGCCGTTGACCGCGGCGATCGTCGGAATCGCCAGATCGCGGAGGTCCAGAAACGCCCGATAGTAATCGCTGAGCACTTGGCGCTTGGCGGCCGGGGTCGCGGCGTCAGCGCCCAGCGACCCCAGGTCGGCCCCGGCGCAGAAGGCGAGTCCGTTTCCCGTCACGATCAGAACTCTGACGGTGGTGTCCGCGGCGACGCTCGCTAACTCCTGACGGAGCGCTTTGGCCACCGACTCGGTCAACGCGTTGCGGCTCTCAGGCTGGTTTAGGGCGATGTGGCTGACCCCGGGCGCGGGACGCGAGCTGATGACGAGCTGGGAGTCAGAATCCCCCGCCTTGGGAGTCACGCCCGGCAGCATAACCGTGAGCCTTCGAAAAGCGACCGGACCAAAACTGTCCATTGCTATACTCAAAAGCCGCTGGCGAGTTCACGGACCAGGCTGGCAGCGGGGTGCAAATTGAGCGAACGCTCGGCTGTGCGGGCAGTGGTGCTTGCCGCCGGTAGAGGCACGCGAATGCGTTCTCGGATGCCGAAGGTCTGGCATTCAGTGGGCGGTCTTCCTTTGCTCGAGCACTCCCTGCGCGCCGCTGAAGCGGCGACCTCGGGCCGGCCGATCGTGGTTGTCTCAAAGCTGGAGGACTCGGTCAGCGCGAGGCTCGAGCAGCGCGCCGAACTGGTATCGCAGAGCAGTACCCCAGGGGACGGGCGCCGCCTTGGCGGAGGCGAGAGGGGCACTGGCAGGTGAGGGAGCGGTGCTGGTGCTCCCTGCGGACATGCCTCTGCTGAGCGCGGCCTCGCTGGGAAGGTTGCTGCAAGCGGTCCAAGAATCCAACTGCGGGGCGGCGGTGCTGACCGCCACGGTCGCCGACGCGAGAGGGTACGGCCGGATCGTTCGCTCGCCGCGGGGGACCTTAGCCAAGATCGTGGAGGATGCTGACGAGCCGTGGGACGGCGCACCCGCGGAAGTGAACCTGGGGGCGTATGCCTTCGCCTTGCCGGGTCTGTGGGAGGCGATGGACCGGCTGACCGCCGACAACGCACAGGGCGAGCTGTATCTCAGCTGGCTCCCGCAGCTGGTGGTAGGTGGGGTGGTGACGATCCTGGCAACGGGTCCTGACGAGTCNNCGACGAGTCGATCCAGGTCAACGACCGAGTCCAGCTGGCTCAAGCCGAGGAGGCTCTGCAACGTCGAACCTTGCGGCGCCTAATGCTCGGAGGGGTCACGGTAACGGATCCCCGGGCCACCTGGATCGACTGTGACGTCGAGGTGGGCCAGGACACCGTGATCGCGCCGGGGACGGTGATCCGGGGCAAGAGCCGGATCGGCTCAGATTGCGTCATCGGGCCCTTCGCCGAACTGGAGGATGTAGAGATCGGCAGTGGCTGCCACATCGGCCGATCCCACCTCAGCGGCTGTAAGCTGGCTGACGGAGTGGATGTCGGACCCTTTAACCGCGTGCGCCCCGAATCCGAGATGGGCCCGAGTTCCCACCTGGGCACCTTTACGGAAGTTGTCCGCAGTCGAGTGGGTGAAGGTAGTCAGATCCCCCACCTCAGCTATGTGGGGGACGCCGAGGTGGGCCGCGACGTCAACTACGGCGCTGGCAGCATCACCGCCAACTGGGACGGGCAGTTGAAACATCGGACGGTGATCGCGGACGGCGCCCGGCTGGGCAGCGGGACCATCTTGGTCGCGCCGGTGGAAGTCGGCGAAGGTGCTTACACCGGTGCCGGATCAGTTATCACCGGTGACGTGCCAGATGGTGCGCTGGCGGTTGCTCGATCGCGCCAGCGCAACATCCTGGGTTGGGTTGCCCGGCGTCGGGCGAAGGGCGCGCCCGGAGCTGAGGACGGGGGGTGAACGGCTCCGAAGGACCGCTGATGCTGCTCTGCGGCACCGCCAACACCGACTTGGGCCGGCGGATCTCCGAAGAGGTCGGGGTGCCGCTGGCTCCGATGGAGGTGACCCGGTTCGCAGATGGGGAGTTCGACGTGAAGATCGGCGAGTCCGTGCGGGGTCACGACGTCTTCCTGATCCAGTCGACCTGTCCGCCGGTCAACGACAACTACATGGAACTCTTCATCATCCTGGATGCGCTGCGTCGGGCCAGCGCCGCTCGTATCAATGCCGTGATGCCCTACTACGGATATGCCCGCAAGGAGAAGAAAACCCAGGCCCGGGATCCCATCTCGGCCAAGCTGATGGCCAACTTTCTGCAGGTTGCCGGCGCGGAGCGGATGATCGTCCTCGACCTGCACGCCGAGGCGATTCAGGGTTTTTTCGACATCCCCGTGGACGCGCTCACGGCCAGCAAGATCCTGGCGGCTCACGTGCGCTCCCGCCATGGCCGCCATCCGCTGGTGGTGGTGTCGCCGGACGTAGGCGGGACCGCCCGGGCGCGCGCGATTGCGCGCCGGCTGGACTCGCCGCTGGCCATCATCGACAAGCGGCGACCGCGGGACGACGACATCGAGATTCTCAATGTCATCGGTGAAGTGGACGGCAGCCGTTGCGTGCTAGTGGACGACCTGATCTCCACCGCCTCCACCCTCGCCGGCGCGGCTCACGCTCTGATCGCCAAGGGGGCGACCTCAGTAGAGGTGCTGGCCACTCATGGAGTGCTTAGCGATGGAGCCCTGGCCACGCTGGAGGAAGCACCGGTCGATGAGGTCGTGGTGACTGACAGCATTCCCTTGGGTAAGGAGATGGCCGACAGTCCCAAGGTGACCCAGGTTTCAGTGGCGCCGCTGATTGCCGAGGCGATCGTCCGAGTCCATGAGGGACGGAGCGTCTCGGCCCTCTTTCGGTGATCTGAGTCGCCTGATAGACTCGGCCGGAAGATGAGCCCTGGCTCACCCGCCGACATACCAAGCCTGCCGCCGATCCGGTTCCCGTGGGGGAGGGTGGAGATGTCGCCGACTGGGCAGGTCCCAGTCGCGCTCTGATGAGCCGAGTCAGTGCGGCGCACCCAACCCCATGAGCGGTTGGCTGATCGCCGTTCTGGTGGTGGCCTTGGTGCTGGCCGGGATCTCGGCCACCGCCGAGACCTCGCTCACCTCGGTGAGCCGCATCTGGCTCCGGGCGCGGCGGGCAGAAGGTGACCCCCGGGCCGCGCTGGTGGAACGCCTCCACCGCAATCCGGGCGGTTACCTGGGGACGATCCTGGTGACCAACACCCTCGCCTTGATGCTGGCTTCGTCGTCCGCCACCCTTTTGGCCGAACAGCACCTTGGGGAAGGGGCGGCCCTGTGGGCGGCGGTGGCTCTGGCCATCCTGGTGCTGCTCTTCTGCGAGCTGGGGCCCAAGACCTATGCGCTCCAGCACAGCGAGACCATGGCCCGCCGCGTGGCGCGACCGGTGGCGCTGGCGACCCAGGCCCTCAGTCCGGTGGTGTCGGTGCTCACCGCGATCTCGGCCGTTTTCTTCCGAGTACTGCCCGGCGAAGGTGGGAGAAGGAATCCCTTCCTGACAGAGGAGGAGTTGAAGGAGCTGGTTCTGGCCAGCGAGCAGGAGGGGGTCGTCGAGGAGGAGGAGAGGGAGATGATCCACGGGGTATTGGAGATGACCGACAAGCCGGTCCGCGAGGTGATGGTGCCCCGGGTCCAGATGGTCGCCCTCCCTGCCGATTCCACCGTGGACGAGGCGATAGCCGAGATCCGGGAGCACGGACATAGCCGGATCCCGGTCTACGAGGAGACGGTCGACAACATCACCGGCGTCATCTATGCCAAAGACCTGCTGGGAAACACCGGGGGAGACGCTCCCGAGGAGCTGCGGGTGGGAAGTCTCGCCCGGCCACCGACCTTCGTGCCCGAGGCCAAGCGTTTGGGCGAGCTGCTGCAGGAGATGCAGCTCGCCAAGACTCACCTGGCGGTGGTGGTCGACGAGTATGGAGGCACCGCTGGGCTGGTCACGATCGAGGATGTGCTCGAGGAGATCGTGGGCCCGATCCGGGATGAATACGACTTAGCGGAGCAGGAGGAGGTCCAACTGGTGGGTCCCCAGGAAGCCCTAGTCAGCGCTTCTGTCAGCCTCGACGACGTCAACGAGCTACTCCATCTCCACCTGGAAGGGGAGGACTTCGACTCTGTGGGCGGTCTGGTCTATGCCCATCTGGGACGGATTCCGTCGGAGGGCGACACCGTCGACGCGGGGAATGGGATCACCATCACGGTCGAGGAGATCGACCGGAGGGCGATCAGGCGAGTTCGGCTGAGCTCCGAAAGGCCGTTCGGGGCGGAGTCCGATGGTCCTGCTGCGGAGCAGAGCCCAGCTTCCGCTGAACCCACTGCGGTTCCCCCAGAGTCCTCCTAACGAGTGCCCGATCTCATCAGCGACGAGGGGATCGTCCTCCGGCGCCGGACCTTCGCCGAGGCTGACCGCATCCTGGTGATCTTCACTCGCGATCAGGGCAAGCTCAGCGCTCTGGCCCGAGGTACGCGGCGGGCGAAGGCCCGCAATGCGGCAGGCCTGGACCTGCTCACTCGCTCGGAGCTTCTTTTGGTTCCAGGGCGGAACATGGCGGTGGTGGCTCAGGCGCGCGCCGTGGGCTTACCGTGGCCGGGGAGCGACATCGTCCGCACCGCCTGCGGAGGGGTGTTGGCGGAGCTGGTCGATGCCACGCTCGAAGAAGGTCACCCCGACCCCGAGCTCTACCAGCTGATCGCGGCGACCAGAGAGCGGATGGCTGATCTGAGCTGCGACGCGCGCTTGGAATTGGCGCTGAGCTCCTTCCAGATCGCCGCCATGGGGGGCTATCTACCCGAGCTTCGCCGGTGCGCGATCTGCGGAGAGGAGCTGCAGGACCGCGACGGGGGCTTCCTGCCAGCGATGGGGGGCGTGGTCCAGGGCGGATGCTGGAACTCGCAGCTGGGGGTCCTGCCCTGCTCGGCTCCAGCGTTGCGGATCCTTCGGCGGATGGAGGCGGGGGATCTCCCGCTGCTGCGTCGGCTGAGGTGGTCTGAGCCCCTTCGGGATGAGGTGGAGGCGATCCTGCTGGCCCACTTGGAACATCACCTCGACCGACCGCTGAAATCGGCGCGAATTCTCACTGAGTTCCGCGGGGTGACCTCCCCGATGGTCTGAATCGACATCTCGGTCAGTTGTGAGCGGAGGAGGCGGGGTCCGCGGCGAGGAGGAGATCGGGACGGTGGTGCCAGCGCTCGAAAAAGCGACGGAAGTTGAGCCGGCTGAGTCGCTCTCGCTCGTCCGGGTCGGAGTCCTCCCAGCCTCGGTGACGGTGCATAACTACCGGTAGGTCCGGGACCCGGCGCTGGCTCAGGCCGAAGGCGCGCAGGGTGAGCGAGTAGTGGAAATCCAGCAACCGGTAAAAGCGAAAGCGCTCATCCAGGAGCCCCACCTCCCGCAGGCGCCCCCGGGCAAACGCCAGGCAGTAGCCGTCGATGGCGTCCACCTCCAGGGCGTCGGTGTCGTCGAACTCGCGCATGTCTCGACTGACGGCCCCCCACCGGCCGACGGCACCGACTAGGGGGTTGCGGAGAGCTTCCAAGAGGGGCCCGAAGCAATCCCCGGTCACCTCCACCCCGGTGTCGAGGATTAGCACTACCGACCCCCGGGCGGCCCGCAGGGTGACGTTGCGGGCGGCTCCCTCACCCAACTGGTGGTCGGCGTGAAACGCGTGGATCGAGGGGTCCTCGCGGGCCAGTTCGTCGAGAACCGCCCCCACTTCCCGGGAGTCGTTGTCGACGGCGAGGATCTCCACTGAATGGCCCTCCCGATGCTGCTGGAGGCTACCAACGCAGCGCGCCAGATCGTCGGGGTAGCCGCTGCTGACGATGCTCACGGACACCTCGACGAGATCCGGTTCGTCACGCTGGTCCAGGACTTCCAGCGGGGAGGAGATCAGCCCGTGGCGGCGGTCCAGCGCTGAGGCCGCGCGATAGGTGGTGCTGGCGGTACCGTCCTCGGGGATCACACCCCCTCCGATGAGTGAGATCCGAGCCGCGTCAGACTCGGCGTAGGCGCGCCGGCGGCGCTGCTCCTCGCGGACCGTGGCCACTTCGCGCCAGGCGCCGGGCTCGGGAGCTGCGAGGGGCAAGCGATCAAGCGCCAGGCCGAGCCACCGGTCCGCGCCAAGCAGTCCCGCCCGACGGGTCGCTCCGGAGAGGTCCTTGGCTCTGGCGAACTGCCAAGTCACGGCCAGAGCCCGGGGCAGGTCGAGGTTGTCCTCTAGAGCGTCCCGGACGGCAACCTGCAATAGTCGAACCCGCTCCTCATCCAGAGATCCTCCGTCTCCCGTAGCCAGGTGGCGCAGGCGCTGCAGTCCCCGTTCAGCCGCTGCCAGGGAGGCTAGGGTGAAATTGAGGCGGGTGCCGAAGCGCACGGTGGCGCAGAGGTACCGGAAGGCGAGGGGGTCAAATCCCCGTTCGCCCAGGTCCTGCACGGTGTACACGTTGCCCTGGGATTTGGCCATCTTTACTCCGTCAGCGAGCAGGTGCTGACCGTGGACCCAGTGCCGCACGAACTGCTTGCTGGTGGCGCCCTCGCTCTGGGCGAGCTCGTCCTCGTGGTGGGGGAAGATGTTGTCGACCCCGCCCGTGTGGAGGTCTATCTCCTCCCCCAGATAGGCCATCGACATGGCTGAGCATTCGATGTGCCAGCCAGGGTAGCCCCGCCCGAAGGGGCTGTCCCACACCATGAGCTGGCGTCCCGCTTCGGCCTGCCGCCAGAGTGTGAAATCGGCGGCATGGCGCTTGGCGGGGTCCGGCTCGGCTCCCGCCGCTCGCTGTAGTTGCTCCAGCGAGTTGCCGGAGAGGGCCCCGTAAGACGTCTGGGCGGCAGTGTCGAAGTAGACCGTGCCGTCCACCTCATAGGCCAGCTTCCGCGCCAGCAAGCGCTCGACCAGGGAAATCATCTGAGGCACGTGATCGGTGGCCCGGGGGAAGACGTCGGCCGGCTCGATCCCCAGC
>PKXR01000236.1:0-4362 GCA_003133485.1 Candidatus Dormiibacterota bacterium | reverse complement strand
AGGTAGGTGCGCAGGTTGCCGATGTGGACGGAGCGATACACCGTGGGTCCACAGCTGTACATGCGCAGCCGTGGAGGCTCACGCGGCTCCACCTCTCGGACCTGTCTGGTCAGGGTGTCATGGAGCCGGAGCACTGCTCGACTGTAGCAGTGGNNGAAGGCACGGGTCCCGGCTGGAGGATTCCGATGGAAAACTCGACCGCCCGGCGGACGCTCATGCTACTCGGTGGAAACGAGTGGCGCCCGGGGTCTGAAGCGGCCGACTCCTGGTGGCTTAGCCGGGCGACTCGGCCCCGGGTCACCGTCGTTACCTCCGCGGCCCAGGACATCCCCGATACGCAGGTGAGCTGGGCCGCCGCCTACTTTGGAGAGTTGGGAGGGACGGTCGAGGGCTGCCAGATCCAAACCCTGGAGGACGCGGCGGACCCGCGCCTGCTGGAGCAGCTGACGGGCGCGGCCTCGATCTATCTCTGCGGGGGTGATCCAGCCGCGGCGCAGCGGGTCCTGGTGGGCACCCCGGCGTCGACGGCCTTGCGGGCGGCATACCGTGGTGGGGTGCCGCTGGCGGGCTCCAGCGCCGGAGCCATGGTTCTGTCCCAGGCGTGCCTGGTCCCCCGCCAGGACTTCGCCCTGAGGGAGGGGCTGGGTCTCTTCGGAGCGGTGGTGGTGCCGCATTGGAGCGGAGCCAGCCGACGGTGGACCGAGATGGCCACGAAGCTGGGACGGGAGCGCGAGGTGATCGCCATCGATGAATCGACGGGAGTCTGCTGGGACGGCCTCGCCTGGGCGGTCCGTGGTCCGGGCCGGGGGGTGGTGGTGACCGGGTCCGGAGAACTCGAGGTGGGGGAGGGCAGCCCGGCGCCGCCAGTAGAATGACGCCCACTGGTTGAGCCCAGGTCCCTTCGGCGCGCCCTGCCGGGACCGCTGGAGGTTGAAATGACGGAATCCGTCGGCAATCCGCTGGAGACCCTGGTCTCGCTCTGCAAGCGCAGAGGTTTTGTATTCCAGAGCAGTGAGATCTACGGCGGAATCAATGCGGTTTACGACTTCGGACCGCTGGGAGTGCGGTTGCGTCGCCGGATCCGCGATGCCTGGTGGCGCGAGATCGTCGACCTCCGTGACAACGTGGAGGGCGTGGAGGCGGCGATCCTGATGAACCCCACCGTCTGGGAGGCGTCGGGCCATCTCACAAACTTCAGCGACCCGCTGGTGGACTGTCTCGGCAAGTGTCATCAGCGCTGGCGCGCGGACCAGCTCGAGGGGACCACGTGCCCGAACTGTGGTGGCCCGCTCAGCCAACCGCGCCAGTTCAGCCTAATGTTCAAGACTTTCATCGGCCCAGTCGAAGACGAGAGTTCCGTCGTGTACCTTCGACCCGAGACCGCGCAGGGAATCTTCGTTAACTTCAAGAATGTGGTCAACAGCTCGCGGCAGCGGATTCCCTTCGGGATTGCTCAGATCGGGCGCAGCTTCCGCAACGAAATTTCCACCGGAAACTTCATCTTTCGACTTCGGGAACTGGAGATGATGGAGTTGGAGTGGTTCTGCCAGCCGGGCCAGGACGCGCTGTGGTTTGAGTACTGGTGCGAGCAGCGGGTCAAGTGGCACGAGTCGCTGGGGCTGAAGCCGGAGAACCTTCGGTTGCGTCCCCATGGGGAGCACGAAAAGGCCCACTACGCGCTGGCGTCGAGCGACATCGAGTACCGCTTTCCCTGGGGCTGGGGCGAGCTGGAGGGGATCGCTAGGCGAGGCGACTTCGACCTAAAGCGGCACCAGGAGGTCAGCGGCCGGGATCTTCAGTACACCGATCCCACCACAAACGAGCGCTACCTGCCCTACGTGGTGGAGCCATCCCTCGGGGTCGACCGCACCTTTCTGGCGCTCTTGCTCGACGCCTATGCCGAGGAGGAGGTACGGGGGGAGACCCGGGTGGTGCTGCATCTGAAGGCCAGCATGGCGCCCTTTCAGGTGGCCGTCCTGCCTCTCCAGAAGAAGCCTGAGCTGGCGGAGCTGGCGCGCCGCGTCGAGTCGGAGCTGCGCCAGCAGTTCTCCACGGATTATGACGACACCCAGTCCCTCGGCCGGCGCTACCGGCGCCAGGACGAGATTGGGACCCCCTTGGCCGTCACCATTGACTTCGACAGCCTGGAAGACCACGCCGCGACGATCCGAGATCGGGACACCATGGAGCAGGTTCGGATCCCGCTGGATCAGCTGGCGACCGCCTGCGTCGACAAGCTGGCCCTGGGGCGGTAGCGAGCTCTTTCGCCTAGACGCCGCCCTCCCGGGTGCTGAGAACGCAGAACTCGTTCCCTTCGGGATCGGCGAGGACCACCCAGCTCACGGCGGGGCCCTGACCGACATCTAAGCGATGAGCGGCCAGCTCAATGAGCCGTGCCACCTCGGCGTCGCGGTAATCAGGAGCCAGATCGATGTGAAGCCGACTCTTGATCGTCTTGGCTTCGGGAACCGGGACAAACGTCAGGGCCGGATAGGTGTCGTCGTCGCGAGCCACCACCACCTCGTTGGGCACTTCGTAAACGATCCGGAAGTTGAGGGCCTGGACCCAGAAACGCGCCAGCGAGGCCGGGTCCTTTGAGTCGACGACGGTCGAGTAGGAGCGGGAACCCACGCGCCGAATCCTATCCGGCCGTTGGCGATGACTGCGGGCCAGAGCGTTCAGAGAACGTCAGGGCCAGCCAGAGGTCGTTCCGGAGAAGATCGATTCGATGCCGGATGGTTCGTCACCGGGAGGTGCACCGTGCCATGCTGGACGCGTCCGCCATGCAAGCCGAAGTGGGTCGCCTCCAACCCCGGATCCGGATCAGGATGTGGGTGCTCACCGCTGCGGTGGTGGTTTGGGCCGGAGGATACCTGGTGATCACTATCGCCCAAGGATCCCTCCAGGACTGGTGGGGGCCCGGTTGGTATCTCGCCTTGGCGCTGATTCCGGCCGGTCTGATGGCCATCGCCCTGCGGGGAAGGTCGCCGCGAGCGCTGGTTGTGGCGACCTCGATTCTGGCCACCTGGGCGGCGATCTTGGGGGTGCTCGGTCTCGTTAGCCTGATTGGTGCGCCCCTGCTCCTCGTGGGAGCCGTGGCCTACCAGGCGCTGCCGACGCTCGCCGACGGAGAGCAGGGCCGACCAGATTGGGGCTGGGGTCGGCGGGTCCTGGTTCTAAGCGGCCTGCTGGGACTCCTCGTGGCGTTCGTAGCACTGGTGACCACGATCATTTCCACCGCTTGAGCTTGGTCTTGATCCAGCTGCCTAATCCAGAACTCCCGACCTCCGCTCGACCTGGTTAGTGGCACCCAGTGCTCTCCGATTCCCGTCACCAGGCCGTTGCGATATCAGTGCTTTGGATCGGACAGAATCGCCTAATCGCGCTTCGCGCCGTCGCGAGTCCGCGGGTCGCCTGGGCAGTGACTCATCACCTTCACCTCGTCTTCACTCTGGTGGTCGTGTTGGTGGTGGTAATGGTGGAAACTTTGTCCTTCGATCTCGGTCCCCGGACCAATCGGTCTCAGACGGGAAGCCTCGCGCTAACCCTGCTGGGTCGAGCGGTTGTCCCGGCGGCGGCCCAGGTTTACCCAATTCCGGGATAACTAGGTAGGTGGCCGGGACCCTTTCAACTAGGCTTCTGGCCAGCCGACCGCGGGTTGCTATCCGGCGACCTCCAGTGGCTGCCGCGCGAACTGCTCCAGGTAGAGGCGGGAATACGGCCCCTCCTGAGCCATGAGTTGATTGTGGGTCCCGCGCTCGACTATCTCACCGTGTTCCATCATCACGATCATGTCAGCGGCGAGGATGGTGGAGAGGCGGTGAGCGATGGCGATAGTCGTCCGTCCCTCCATCAATAGGGCGATGGCGTCCTGGATCGCCCGTTCGCTGTGGCTGTCGAGGGCACTGGTCGCCTCGTCGAGGATCAGGATGCGCGGGTCGCGCAAGATCGCGCGCGCGATCGCCAAGCGCTGGCGCTGGCCGCCGGAGAGCGAGGCGACGGGCTGGCGGATGGAGCGGATGGTGGTGACCGAGAGCTCCTTGAGCGTGTCCCGCGCGGTGATCTCCATGGAGCCCTCGTCCAAGATCCCGTGACGGAGCACCTCATGTCCGAGGAACATGTTCTGCACGATGTCGAGGTTGTCGCACAGCGCCAGGTCCTGATAGACGGTCGCGATGCCCAGGGCGGTCGCGTCCTTGGGGCCGTGCAGATGGACCGGCTTGCCGTTCCATAGCAGCTCGCCGCTCGTCGGTTGGATTGCGCCCGCGAGAATCTTGATGAGCGTCGATTTGCCCGCGCCGTTGGGACCGACCACGGCCACCAGTTCACCCGGGCCGACATCGAAGCTGACCTCGCGCAGCG
>PKXR01000181.1:308-28821 GCA_003133485.1 Candidatus Dormiibacterota bacterium | reverse complement strand
GGTGAACATGTCGATCGGGGCGGGGCCGTCCCAGGGATCGTTCTGGATCGGGGGGACCTTGAGCTGCGACCAGAACGCATCGATGTTGGCGGCGGTCCCGGTGAGGAGTGGCCATGGCAACGAGAAATACTTCTGGTACTTGGTGAGGATGGCTGGGGTGTCGTCCTGGGGGTCCTGGCTCACCTCCACGATCTGGACCTGGTTCTGCAGGTGCTGTTGGTTCAGCAGCTGCTGGAGCTGGAGCAGGGCCGCCGCCACCAATGGACAGGTCTCCTGACACTCCGTTAGGAACGAGGCCACGATCACGACCTTGCCCCGGTATTGGTTGAACGAGAACGTCCGGCCAGCCTGGTTCACCAGGGGGACCGTGGGCAGGCTCATCACCTTCCCTTGAGCCACCTCGAGGCCGAAGTTGACCTGGTTATTGCCCCCATAGGCGCGGAGGTCGGTGATGGTGGAAGTTGCGGTAGTGGTGGTAGCCGAGCTCGCCTCGAAGGTAAAGAGGAGGGGGGTGAGTCCAGACTTGGCCACGTTGAGCACCAACTTCTGGGAGTCGTCTAACAGCCGACCAGAGCTCGATCGCAGCACCAGCTCGGCGGCCCGATAGGCGCCCGCCGGAACGGACTCCAGAAAGAGGCTGTCCGAGTTTGGCGCCTCCCAGTTGCCGGGCAGGGTCAGATGGGTGGGCGAAACCGCCACGGTGAGCCAGCTGCTGCCACTAGCCGCTGGCAGCAGGCGCAATCCCACCGCCTGACCCGTGAGCGTGGCAGGGGGCGAAGGAACGGGGACGTCGACCGTCAGCAGCACCAGGACCTTGCCTTGCGAGCTCGAGCTGTGCTCTACCAGAAGCCCCACCGAGACTCCCAGACCGACCACTAGGACCGCCACCGCGAGTACGGCCAGGTACCGGCGCCGGAGCACCCTGCTCACCTCGGTAGCGGACCCTCGACGTCGGTTTCAGTGCTGCCGGTCACCGCTCCTTCCATTCGGGCCGCTTGCGGAACAGCCCACCCTGACCCAGGTGGTACCAGTGCTCTTCCTGGTAAGCGGGCAAGAGCTGCACCTGGTCCGGGGTGACACTCGTGTGCACCCCGTTGAGGGTGATCTTCTCGATCTGGGCAGCGGCGATCTCCACTACCTGGCCGCCCTCGTGGACCTTGACCGCCAGGCCGTGGAAGATGTCCGACGCCTCGTCCCCGAGGAGCGAGTCGGTGGTGCCGAACTCGCCGCCGACCGTATCGAACACCGGAGCGTGATAGGGGGTCGCGATCCAAGCTACCTGTTGATCTGGATCCGATCCCGTCGATAAGTCGTCAGGCGGTTCGACCATGTGCTGAACTCCTTCCCTTGCGCTGCCCGCCCCCGGCGCTCATGTTAGAGCGAGCTGACGGCAGACTTCTCTGAGACGACCTCCGAGAGGCCGAAGCTAGACCAGGACACGACGGAGATGACGTAGCTGATCCGACCCTCGGGATCCCGGAAGTCCTGTCCGGTGTAGCGCCGGCTGAGACGGTGGATGTCCTGCGACGCAGCCGCTCCATCGCGCCACCCCTCAGCTACTCCCCGCACCTGCACGGAGCGGTCAGGGTCATCGTGATCGAAGACCGCCAGGGCCACCCTCGGGTCGCGCGAGAGATTGCGCACCTTGGACCGGCCGACCTTGGTGTTGACGAGCACGAGATCTCCCTCCATGAGGAACCAGACCACGGTTGCCTGCGGTGCCCCGTCTCGATCCACGGTGGCGAGGGTCGCCAGGTTGGGGGCATCGAGGAACTCCCGCACCGGGGCCGGCAGAGGACCCTTAGGCACAGCCGGTCGACGTGAGCTGGCCGAGGGAGATCGACAAGGTGGCCTTCGCGCCGTTCGCGTGGGTGACCGACAGGGTGATCGTCTTTCCGGGGCTGAGGTTGGCCAAGGCGTCCGTCAGGTCCTGGACCGCGAGCGTCGGCTGACCATTGACCGCCGTGATCACGTCCTGGGGCTTGAGTCCCGACCCGGCGATCGCGGATCTGGAGATCGCGGTGACCAGCACGCCGTCATCCTGGCCGTTGGAACCAGTGACCTGCTCGACCTCGACTCCGATGCAGGCGCGGCCGGAGCTCTGCACCTTGCCGTACTTCACGATCTGGGCGGCGATGTCGGCCACCGTACTGCTCGGAATGGCGAAGCCGATCCCCGCAGCCTCCGAGCCGCCGAGCTGACCATCGACGGCGGCCAGGGTCGGAATCCCCACCACCTGTCCCTCCAGATCCACCAGAGCGCCCCCACTGTTGCCCGGATTGATCGGAGCGGAGGTCTGGATCACGTCCGCCAAGGTCACCCCATTGGGCTCGCTCACGGTCCGTCCGACGGCGCTGATGATCCCGTCAGTGGCACTGCTCTGAAAGCCGAGCGGATTGCCGATGGCGAGGACGATGTCCCCCACTTCTAGCTGAGAAGAATTGGCGAAGGTTGCGGGCTGGAGGCCGGTCGCGTCGATGTGAATCACCGCGAGATCGTCCGGTGAGAAGTTGCTGACCAGAGTCCCGGGATATTCCTTGCCGTTGGCCAGGGTGACCTCAAACTTTTTGAAGCCGTTGGCGACGTGGTTGTTGGTGACGATGTCGCCCTGGGTGTTGAAGATGATTCCGGAACCGAGATCAGAGCTGGTGGAGATCTGGACCACCGAGGGGCTGACCTCCTTGTAGAGGTCCACATAGGCCTGCTGTAGCACGAGCAGCGACTGCGAGAGCGACGTGGGCGAGATCTTGATCACCGGGATCTTGGCCACCTTGGGGGCGGAGCCCGAGGCTCCAGCCGCCGAGCAGCTCGCCAGGACCACGCTGAGCGCCAAGAGAGCAGGCACGGCGCCCCAGGTCAGCCGTCTCATCAGCACCTCACTGTGTAGCCCAGTCCCTGGCTCGGGCAACATTCCACTTGCGGTAGGCGGATCGGCTGGGCCAGTCGACTCCCACGTGGGGATAAGGTAGCGCAGCCGCGTCAAACAGGGCCGATTGACATTTGGGAGGAGTCGGAGATGCCGGCAGGCCTGGTGCGGTCGGAGTTCGCAGGAGGGGTCGCCCAGCTTCAACTCGATTCCCCCAGCAACCGCAACGCCCTCTCGGCCGCGATGCTGGCCGATCTACGCGGCGAGATCGAGAGAGCCCAGGCGGACGAGCAGATCCGGGTTCTGGTGCTCGGCCACACCGGTCCCGCCTTCTGCTCGGGAGCGGACCTCCGGGAGCAGACCGCCGGCATCCAGGAGGGGCGTCTCGCACCCGGAGTCGGGGCCTTGGCCCCGCTCTTCCAGCTGATCCTGGATTGCCCCAAGCCGGTCGTCTGCGCGGTGGGAGGCGCCGCCCGTGCCGGCGGCCTGGGATTGGTCGCGGCCTGCGACATCGCGATCGCCGCGGAGTCGGCGACCTTCGCCACCGGCGAGGTCCGGATGGGGGTCGCCCCGGCGGTGCTCTCGGTGGTGGTGCTGCCCAAGATCGGCCGCAGCGCCGCGGCCCGAATGTTCCTAACCGGAGCGACGATCGATGCCGCCGAGGCGCAGGCGATTGGCCTGGTGGCCCACGTGGTCTCCGATCCGGAGTTGGGAGAAGCGGTGGAGCTGGTGGTGCGCCAGCTATTGCTGGCCCACCCCAACGCCCTCGCCACCACCAAGAGGATCCTCAACGCGGTGCCGGAGATGTCCCGGGGCGACGCTTTTGCCGCCATGGTTGAACTCTCAGCCCAGCTCTTCTCCAGTTCGGAGGCCCATGAGGGCATGACGGCCTTCCTGGAGCGACGCCCCCCCAGTTGGGCTCCCCCGCCCGATCCGAGCTAGTCGGCCAGCCTCAGCTGGGCCGGCCCCCATTCACGTAAATTACCTGGCCGCTGATATAGGCGGCGTCCTCTGAGCAGAGAAAGGCGATCACCGCGGCGATATCCTCGGTCTGCCCCAACCGGCCGAGCGGGATCTGCCGGGCGGCCTCCTGCCAGAATTCCTCCAGCGAGAGGTGCAGCCGCTCCGCCACCGCTCTGGTCATGGCAGTGTCGACAAATCCGGGAGCCACGGAATTGACGTTGATCTGGAACGGTCCGAGCTCCAGCGCCAGCGTTCTGGTCAGCCCCTGCAGCCCGGCCTTGGCGGTCGAGTAGTTAGCCTGACCGCGGTTGCCGAGGGCCGAGGTGGAAGAGAGGAAGACCATCTTTCCCCGCTTGCGGGAAACCATGTTGCGGGCGACTGCCCGGGCACACAGAAAGGCACCTCTGGTATGCACCTGGATCACCTGGTCCCATTCAGCGAGCGTCATCTTGTGGAGCAGGTTGTCGCGGGTGACACCGGCGTTGCTCACCAATATGTCAATCTGCCCGAAGCGACCCAGCCCGGCCTCCACCAGCGCCTCCACGCTGGATTCCTCCTGGACGTCGCAGGTGACTCCCAGGGCCTCGCCGCCGGTGCTGCTGACGCTCTCTGCGACCGCCGTGGCCGCATCGCCGTTGAGGTCCGCGACCACCACCTTGGCCCCTTCCTCGGCGAAGCGCCGGACAGTGGCTTCCCCGATCCCTTGGCCGCCGCCGGTAATCAGGGCTACTTGATCTTGGAAGCGCCTCAAGACTAGATCCTCCTCGTGCCCATCTCCCATCGGCACCTGCCGCCCGGAGCCCGGGGGTCGGCTACGTACACTAATCCGGCCCACCTCGCGGCGTGCCGCTGCTTGGCCCCGCCTTGTCGGCGGATGGGCCGAGCAACCGGGGAGATGTCTTAGCTTGCCGAGCGAAGTGGCGACGGAACCTGCCCCCCTAGCGGAAATCTGTCGTGGCGGGATCGTCGAAGGCCTGGTTCGCGGCCACGCCGTCCTGGTGGACAACTCGGGACAGCTCATGCGCGGGGCGGGAGACCCGAACTTGGTCACCACCCTGCGCAGCGCCTGCAAGCCCTTTCAGGCCTCTAGCTTCGTGGCAACAGGAACTGCCTCCGACCTGGGGCTGGGCGAGGAGAGCATCGCGATCGCCTGTGCCTCACACCAAGGGGAACCCGGCCACGTGGAGGCGGCGCGGCGGATTCTGGAAGCCGCCGGGCTGAAGGACGAAGACCTGCAATGTGGCAGCCATCTGCCGAGTGACCCCACCGCCACCGCCGAGCTGCTCGGCCGAGGGCAGAGCGCCACTCCGATTTTCAACAACTGCTCAGGAAAGCATTCGGCAATGCTCGCGACGTGTGTTCACGAGGGCTGGCCGATCGAGACGTATATGGAGCGGGATCACCCACTCCAGGTTCAGATTGCGGACCGACTGGCGAGACATGCGGGGCTGCACGCGGAGGACATGCCGTTTGGGATCGACGGCTGCGGACTGCCGACCTTTGGCCTCTCGCTACGGGAGTTCGCGGCCGCCCTGGCCCGCGCCGCCAGTTCGGATCCCGCCTTTCAGAGCTGCCAGGCAGCCATGGCGCATCACCCCTGGCTGATCGGGGGCACCCACTCGTTCGATTCCGCCCTGGTTGGCGCCGCCGGGGCCACGTTCACCGCCAAGGGGGGCGCCGCAGCCATCTTCGGGGCCGTAGCCCGCGACGGTAGCTGGGCCCTGGTGATCAAGCTGGAGTCAGGGGCAGCGGCGGGGCTGCCCCAAATCGCTACCCGTGCCCTGCAGCAGTTAGGCTTCCTCGACACCGACCTCAGCGGCAACCTGGCCCAGCTGGTCGACTCCCCCGTCACAAACTGGGTGGGCACTCCCGTAGGCGAGATCCGGACTCTGTTCCAGCTCTGATCGGGGTCCTGGCACCCTGGCCCAGCCAGGGCAGCCGTCACCTTCACGCGACCCGTTCGAGATCAGTCCGGCTTCGGGCCTCTGGTACGCTCGCTACGTCTTGAGCGCATTTATGGAACGCCGGCGCCTATCAGCGCGCGAGGTCCAGGAAGTCCTGCGCCGCCACTGGAAGCGCTTCCCCACCTTCCTCAGCGTCGGGTTGGTGGGCCTGATCGTCACCTTTGTCGGCACGGTGATCCTGTACCACCACGTTCACCTGCCACTGTGGTTGGCGTCGGGGATCTCCATCCAGCTGGCCATCCTGGTCACCTTCACCCTGAACTCGATGGTCACCTGGAGGGACCGCCGCGGAGGCCCTCAGCGCAGACGCTTTCTGACCTTCGAAGCCGTCAGTCTGGTCGGGCTGGGGATCAATGAGGCGGTGCTGCTCACCTGCGTCTCCCGGTTCCACCTCTACTACCTGGTGGCCCTGGTGTTCGGCAGCGCAGTGGCTGCGGTCTGGAATTATCTCGCCAACCACAACGTGACCTTCTCCAGCTCCCCGCTCGGGAGCTGAGCCAACTCCCACCAGGCCCACTTCTAGCGGCGGGCCACCCGAGCAGTCACCTGGGGCAGCTCCCAGGTGTGCCCCAACAGCGCCAGTCCAGCCTCGCGGTGATTGGCGCTATGGACCCGAAAGGGCCGGACCCGCTCCAGCCGCGTGTAGAGCTGACCCGAAGCGATCTCGGTGATGTCGACGGTCACTCGGTACATGCCTTCAAGGAAAGGCACCCCCGGTAGCGCGAGCTGGACCACTCCCCGCCTAGGTAGATCTGCGTTGCCGGTCTCCAGGTCATCGGTCGGGACGGTCAGTATCGGAGTGCCATCGGCCCGCAGAAAAGTGATGCTGAACCGAGCGCCTCGAAGAAGCTGAGGCGCGTCGTACTCGACCGACACAGTCATCGCCTCACCGGTGTTGAACACCGAAGTCGAACCCAACGGGCCGGAGAAGTCGACCGCAGTGATCCTCACCCCCATCCGTCCCGGAGTCGAGTCGATCTCGGTCGTCTCGGTTACTTCCAGCTCCTTCTCTTCCCGCCGATTGACCTCCGTGAGATATGCACCAATCACGGTGTCCACCCCGCCTACCATTCGGGCCACTCCATGGTCCATCCACAGACAGCGGTCGCTGACCGAACGTACCGAGTCCATGCCATGTGAGACGAAAACTAGGGTTCGTCCCTCAGCGCGTAGCGCGTTGATCCGCTCCATGCAGCGCCGCTGAAAGGCTTCGTCCCCCACCGCTAGGACCTCGTCCACCACTAAGATGTCCGGGTCCAAGTGCACGGCAATCGCAAAGCCTAGCCGCGTGTACATGCCAGAGCTGTACGTTTTCACCGGGTTATCGATGAACTGCTCCAGCTCGGCGAACTCCACGATCGCGCTCAGGATTGACGTGATGTAGCGCCGGGGCAGTCCCAGTATTGCGCCGTTCAGATAAACGTTCTCGCGCCCGGTGAAGTCAGGGTGAAACCCGGCGCCGACCTCCAGCAATGATGCGAGTCGTCCCTGGACGGAGATAGATCCCTTGTCCTGAATCAGAATCCCGGCCACGCACTTCAGCAGTGTGGACTTGCCCGAGCCATTCTCGCCGATGATGCCGAGTGAGTCACCCTCGGGGATGTCGACGCTGACGTCGCGGACAGCCCAGAACTCCTCGTAACGTCCACGCCGGCGGTCGATTAGAGAATGCTTCAGCGTGGTGTTGCGTTGGTGATAGACGCGAAAGCGCTTGCTGACATCCGTGATTTTAATGACAGGATCGGACATCAGACTTCCTCGGCGAACCGGCGGCGTAGGCGCCGGAACACCCGAAGCCCCAGCCAGATGGAGAGTAGCGAAAACACCAGCGAATAGCCCAGCCCATGCCAATGTTGCGGCCATCGACCGAAGACGAACACGTCCTGAAATCCCAACACCACCCACGTCATGGGGTTGGCGTACAACACGATGTGGGCGAGCTGGCCTTCCAAGCCGTGGTGCGAGAACTTGGACTCGACCAAACTCCAGGGATAGATGACCGGAGTGATGTAGAACCAGACCAACGTCCCCAGATTGACTAAGTAGGACAGGTCGCGCAGGTAAACGTTCCCCGCCGCCACCATCAATCCCAAGCCCAGCGCCAAGGCGAACGTGATGGCTACCAGAAGCGGTGCCGCGAGGATCGAAAGGCCAACTCCCTTGTGCGACAGCAGCATGAACGGAACCAGGAGAATCAGGCTAATGGCGAAGTTGACCAGCGCGGCGATTACCGACGAGACAGTCAAAAGCATCCAAGGAAAGGCCANNAGCGCCGCATTGGCGACGATGCTGTTGGTGGCCATAACCAAGGCTTGCGAGAAGAAGGTCCAGGCCAGCAGTCCCGAGAGGATGAAGACCGTGGCCGAACCGCCGGGGTAATGAACCCGCAGAAACTTTCCGAAGACCAGCGCGTACACCAGCATGAAGATGAGCGGGTTGAGGAGCGTCCACGCGACGCCAAGGACCGAGCCGCGGTAGCGCGACTTGACGTCGCGGCGGACCAGCTCCAATAGCAGCTCGAGTCGGCCCGAAATAGGGCCGGCATGGGGAGCCCGCGGGCGCGGCGTCAGACTCCTTTCTGGAAGCAATTCGGTGNNCGGCCGAGTCTATCAGGAGCCCGGCTTCACCCCGCTGTCTTCCAGATGGGGGCCCGCGACTTCAGCTCATCGATGATGTAGCCGCAGGCATCCAGAGCCTGTCGGCGGTGAGCGGCCCCTACCACCACCGCTACCGAGGTGGTCCCGGATGCCACCGCACCGGTTCGGTGCTGGACTTTCGCTGCCGTCGCTCCGAAGCGAACGCAGGCCTCCTCGCAGATCTGCAAGAGCACCGGCTCGGCCATTTCCGGGTAGGCCTCGTAGACCAGCTGGCGGACCGCGCGCCCCTGGTCCGGGTCCCGCACCAGCCCGACGAACGTGGCGATCGCCCCGATGCCGCGGCGCTGGACAGCGCCGCCCATCTTCTCCAGATCGATGGGTTCGGGCCCGACCCGGACCTCGATTGCTGGCCCCGGGGTTGGCGCGCCCCCGGAGACCGGCGGTAGAAACGCCAGTTCATCCCCCGGAGCGATGGTTGCCTCCCACTCGACGTACTGCAGGTTGCGAGCGGGCCGCACGGTGTGGCGCCAGGATTCGAGTCCAGGGATCAGTTCACAGAGCCGGGTCCAGCAATTCTCCACCGAGTCCCGATCGGTCAGCTCCAGCTCGACCTCGGGGGTACCGGCAAGCTCACGTAGGGAGGCGAAGAGGCGCACTCGCACCATGGACTTCTCCATCTGCCGAGCGTAGCAACACTCCCTGGCTAACGCCGGAAGATGTCATGGGCAGGTTCCCGGAGGAGCGGTGCCGACCCCACTTCCGGTCCGCTCCAGGTGAGCCCTCTCACCACCGCCAGCGGCCGGCCGTCGACCTTGCCCATCAGGAGCTCGCCCAGCGACGCGATCTCATCTGCGGATCCGATCGTAGAGGCATGCAGCTCGTATCCCTGAGGGTCCTTGAGGCCTCGGTGGTCGCTGAGTGCGGGCATCCCGGCAACCCCGATCGCCACGTTGACAGACCCCTCCCGGAAAGGGCGGCCGAAGGTGTCCGAGATGAGAACTGCCAGCGGTCCCCCTCCGGCCAGGGCCAGCCACTGCTGGCGTAGGCGCTCGGCGGATCGGTCCGGCGCCAGGGGCAGGCAGGTAATGGTCTCCCCTCCCCCCACATTGCTGCGATCGACCCCGGCGTTGGCGCAGACCATGCCGTGAGGAGTCTCCGTGATCAGAACCCCGAACTCGGCGCGCACCACGCGGCGGCTCTCCCGCAGTACGGCCTCCACCAGCTGAGGCTCCTGGCCGAGCTCGGCGGCCAGGGCTAGGGCCGCCGGCCGGGGTTCGAATTCCGCCAGTGGGAAGACGCGACCTTCCGCTTTCGAGACAACCTTGTGGGTCACCACGACCACATCCCAGGGTTGCAGCCCCCCCGAGTGCGCGAGCGCCTCGATAGCCAGCTCGCCTAGGTCCTGACCTTTCTCAACTTCGGGGATACCGGACACCGCCCAAGCGGTGATCGGCCCGGCCCGGACCAGAGGGCGCTCCGGCGCCTCATCAGCTGCCAAGTGGCGACTCCACCGGGGAGGGCCGGTGCTCGCGGGCGGCGATCTCCTTCGCCCAGGCCACCACCGGGTGGGCCCCCTCACCCAGTCGGGCGCTCGGGGGCACCAGGTCCTCCGGGCGGTCGACATCCCAGGCCAACCGGGGCAGGTTGAGCCAGGAGATTTGCAGTGCGAGCCGCTCCGCTACCTCGCGATGTCGGCGGAGCGAGTCCGGACCGAAGGAGAAGGGGTCGAGGTCCGCGGGATTTAGCAAGAGCCCATTGGTGCCGGTACCGGCCCGGTCGGGGATCAAGGCCAGCGAATTGAGCGGAAGCCGCGCCGCGACTNNCCAGCCCGGTCTGGGATTAGGGCCAGCGAGTTGGAGGCGAGCCGTGCCGCGACTACCCAGAGTCTTCGCAGATCGGAGGACTCCACCCGCGGCAGGTCGGCCGCCACCGTGGCCATGGTGGTGGCGCCTCGCTCCAAGCACCAGGCCCGCCCCGTCCGTACCGCCGCACTCTGCCCTTCCCCCTCGTCAACGAGGGTGGCCAGGCTCAGCCGCGCGCACAGCTCGGTGATCTCGGGATCGTCGCCCACCACTACTACGCGGGATGGCGCCCATCCCTCGGCCGCGCACCGGACCATCCGGGAAGCCAGGCTGCGACTCACCAGTTCCCGGACGTCGTCAGGAAGTTCGGAGGCGAGTCGCTGCTTGGACCCAATCGAACGCTTGACCGGGATCACCAGAAAGGTGGTGGTGCCGTCCGCCTCCGACGTCGCCACCGCGCTCACCCGAGCGGGACTGCGCTGACCGGGGCCAGGGAAGCTGCCGCCAGAACCGCGGCCGCGAGTCGCTCTCGGGCGGCCTGATCGACCATCAGGGTGTCGGTGAGATGGGGCCGGACCCCCAGGGCGGCCACCTCAGCGGAGAGATCCTCATCCTGCTGGTCCATGACTAGGTCCGAGATGAGGTCGGCATACAGGGCGGCCACGCCGGCGGCGGTGGGGGCGACGCCTAGGCTCTCTAGCATCGGGACTGCCGGACCCTTCACCGCCGCGCCCGCCACGATGGGGCTCACCGCGATCAGCTGAGCCGCCGCGAGCAACTCGGCCCGCAGCCCCGGCACCGCCAGGATCGGTCCGATCGAAATGACGGGATTGCTGGGCGCGATCACCACCAGATCGGCCTCGCGGATCGCCTCTCGCACCCCGGGGGCGGGCTGAGCTCGCTCGACGCCGCGATACTCAATCCTCTGGATCTCGGGCTGGCAAGCGTCGCGAACCAGGTACTCCTGGATGTGGAGATCCTGACCGTCCGTGGTGAGCACCCGAGTCATGACTGACTGGTCGGTCATCGGCAACAGGGTGAAGCCCAGCTGCAGGCGCTCGGCCAGCCGCCGGGTGACCTCGGACAGGGGCCGCCCGCGGCGGAGCTGCTCAGTGCGCCACACGTGGGTCGCCAGGTCCCGGTCCCCGAGCTGGAACCAGGTGTCGTCCCCGAGGCGCCGGAACTGGTCGGCGGCGCCCCAAGTCTCGCCCCGCAGCCCCCACCCGCGCTCCCAGTCCCCAAGTCCTGCCAGCGAGTAGCTGAGGGTGTCGAGGTCTGGGCTGATGTGCAGCCCGTGCACGGTGAAATCGTCCCCGGTGTTGCCGATCACGGTCAGCTGGGCATCTGGTGCCACCGCCACCAGGCCGGCCAGGAACCGAGCCGCGCCCACCCCCCCAGCCAGCACCACCAGGCGCAGCTGGGCATGTCCCGAGTTCGGTCCTCGAACTCCCATCTTGCGCCCCGGTCCCTGGACGCTCATCCCGTTCTCTCGACCCGTCCAGCCTGGGGTCGGCGGCGATCCCGGGGCATGTCCTAGTTCAGGCGACCGCGAGCGCTCGGAAAGTGAGCCCTGCGAAGAGCACCGAACCCACGCCCAGGTAGATCGCCTCGTGGCGACCCCCACTGCGGGCGCTGAGCCCCCAAGCGAGCGGCAGGACCACGGCGCTGAGGGCGCCGTACATGATGTGGAGGAAGAGATTGCTGGGTCGCCTGCCCTCCGCCAGCAGCAGCAACCCCAGCAGATCCTGGATCAGGACCAGCGCCCAGCACAGGATGAGGAATGCTCGGACCCCACCCGAGGGGGTCCCCTGCCGACGCAGGTCGATGAAGCACCAGAGGGCGCCCACCAAACCCAGAAGAATCAGGACCAGCGCGAATTTCTGGTGGAGGCTGAAGATCACGCCGGGCGCACCCGGTGCGAGATCAGGTCAGCCGGCGCTGCAGGACTTGGCGGCTCCCGTCTCGTCCCCGGCGTCGAAGGACGATCCGCATGAGCAGGTCTTGACAGCGTTGGGGTTGTGGACTGTGAAGCCGCCGCCCATGAGGCTGTCGACATAGTCGATCTCCGCCCCTTCCAGATAGGTGGCGCTGTACGGGTCCACGAACACCTTGACCCCGCTGTGCTCGACCACTTCGTCGTCCGCGGCGGGCGCATCGTCGAATCCCATTCCGTAGCTGAATCCGGAGCAGCCGCCGGGGCTCACGTAGACCCGAAGTCCCATGGTTGGATGCTCCTGCTCTTCCAGCAGGTTCTTCAGTTGCGAGAGGGCCTGGTCAGATACGGTGATCATCGTTTTGTCCGTTCCTCACGGTGGGTAGGTGGTCCGCCTCCTTCATCCTATCCGATCTGGGCTCGCCTTAGTCGTAGCTCACTGAGATCACCCTCATCTTCCGCGACCCGGAGCGCCTTCACTAGAGGGCTAAGCTCGACCCCACGCCGCAACAAGCCCAAGACCACCGTAGCCGAGTCTCGATCCCGCACCACCCCCCCGTCGGAGTTCGTTGGCGGCCAAGTTGCCGGTACCCTTGCGGGATCTTAGACTGCGGACTCCGGAGGAGGAGATGGGCCAGGAACCGGCGGCCACTGCCCAGTTGGACCGAAGCCTCGAGGACAAGCCGGCAGTTCTCCGGGAACTGAGTCGGGCGATTCAGCAACTCCTTCGAGCGGAGCTCCCGGGGGTCCAAGAGAAGCTCAACCCCTGGCACCTCTACAGCTTTGTGGGGCGCGACGTCTTCTGCTTCCTGACCGTCTACAGCAAGCACGTGAGTCTCGGCTTCCTCCAGGGCACGTCGCTAGCGGACCCAGGCCGGCTGCTGGAGGGCACCGGCAAGAACCTCCGCCACGTCAAGTTCAGGAAAGTGGAGGACCTCGAGCGGCCTGGATTGCCAGAGCTGATCGCGGAGGCCGTCGAGCTCGATAGAAAGAGCGGCTAGACCTTCCGGTACTTCGGCGTCCAGCTGCCGTCCTCGGCCCGCTGGAAGTCCTGGAAGACCCCGGAGGCCTCCTGCACCATGATCTCCCCGACCCGGCCGAAGATCAACCGCAGCTCCTCCTCGGCGCCCGGATCGGTGCGCATCTCGACCACATGCCGCAGGGTACGAAGGTTCATAGTCATGATCAGGTCGGTGCTGACCCCGATCGGGGCCAGTCGACGCAAGGCCGAGGTGGCCTCCTTCTTGACGTGAAACGGAATTCCCTGCTCGTCGATGCGAAGCGCCTTAGCCGCACTCACCTGGAACTCCTCCAGCTTCTCCACCAGCTCAATGCACTGTTGACGCAAGGGCTCCAGCACCGGCGGCACTCGGAAGCCGATGTCGACCAGCCGGACGTAGCGGAGGCTCTCCTGGCTGTAGGCGGCCCCGGCCCGGTGGCGCACGATCTCGTGGGTCGCGACCCGGCTCACGTTGCGCAGGGCAAAGGTGTAATTGGCGTGCTCGAGCACGCTGCCGTGGGCGCTGCTGAGGATGTTCTCGAGGTAGACCCGGGGATCGGCGCGGACCCGGCTGACGTTCGGATTCAGCCCTGGCTCCCAGCTGCGGTAGCAGGCGCGCCCGCAGAACTCGACCAGCAGCTCCCCTTGGTCGGGGTTCCCCCCGGTTTCGTCGAGCCGCCGGTCCAGCCAGGAATCGCCGCCCACGTCTTCCAGGTAGGCCCGCATCGCCTCCAGATCGATGGCCGGCCGGGCGATCAGGAAGATGCTGGGAGTGGTCTCATGCATCGGGCTCGCCCCCGATCCGTGAAGCCGGGGAAACCAGCCAGCGCCGCCCCGTCTCGCGCCAGGGCTGGCTCAGCCGAGGGACTCCAGCATCTCCGCAATCTCGGTCCTGATGCAGGTGAAGCTGGGCACGTCGCGGGCGGTGTAGGAGGAGGCCTCGGTGTCTCGGAGGACCTGAACGCAGTCAAGGAAGTCGGCGGCGCTGTCGGTCTCGAAGGCGACCACGAACTCCTGGTCGTCGAGACCGAACGAGTAGGTCGTGTTGATCTTGACGCTGGGGAACTGGTGCCCGATCCGGATGTGCTCCTCCATCATCCGCTGCCGCTCGGCGGCGGGCAGGGCCCACCAGGCCCGGTTCTTGACGAATGGATAGACGAAGAGGAAGCGGCGGCTGCCGGGAGCCAGGACCAGCCGGTCCCGCCCGCTGCCGGTGTTGGGGTGATCGACATCGACGTAGATAGAGCGCTTGGTCATCGACGTGTAGCTGTGGGAGCAGATGAGGTATCCCGCCAAGGCGGTGCGGTTGATATCGGCGAAGAGCGCCTGGAGCCGCTCCGCCTCCTCACTGACCGCCCAGAGCATGAAATCGACATCGCCCCTGGTCCCCACCAGGGTGTAGGTGCGGACCAGCAAGTGCGAGGTGTGCCTCGAGAGCACGTGGGCCAGCTCCTTTCTGTGCTTGGCCCTCTCCGCCTGGTTCAGGCGACGCCACTCGGGCATGACCCGGTAGAAGGCGAAGCGGACCAGCTGGCGGGGAGCCGGCTTGGTCGCGTCCCGGACGCGCACCGGTCCAACCTGAGCGCGGCTTCGCGACTTGGTGGCAGTGGTCTGGGTCATCGGGGGCTGGCTCCCATCAGGCGCTTAGCGCACCCCTTCGCTGGAGGCCGGGACCGTGTGCCCGCAATCGCCGCAGACGAAGACCCGGCCCCGCCGGACAACCTCGCGGCCACCGCTGAGCGTGACCGTCTGGTCAGGCCCGTCCACCAGCTTCCACGCCGTGGTGCGTTGCCGGCAATGATCGCAGGTGTCGGGAGGAGGGTTGTAGAGCAAGCTCAGCCGTCCCCGGAGCCGGCGAGGTAGCTCAGCGCCGCCCGAGTCATCACCTCAGCCCCGAGCGGCAGGCACGCCTCGTCGATGTCGAAGTCGGGATGGTGGTGGGGCGCCGTGATCCCGGTCGACTCATTGCCCGCCCCCAAAAGGAAGTAACAGCCGGGGACCCGGCGGAGGAAGAGGCCGACGTCGTCCCCCACGGTCAGGGGCTCGGGCTCGATCAGATCCGCCCCCGGTGAGTCCCTGACCGCCTGGCGGACTATCTCCGCCATGCCCGGGTCGCAGACCACCGGTGGGCACCCGGCTCCCCTCGTCATGGAGGCGCTCGCCCCAAAGGCCCCGGCGATACCCTTAGCCACTTCTCCGATCCGTCGGAGAAGCCGCTCGCGGTCCTCCTCGGTGAAGGCCCTGACGGTCCCGGTGAGCACGGCGGTCTCCGGGATTACGTTGAAGGCCTGGCCGGCGGTGACGGTGCCCACAGTGACCACGGTGGATGCGTAAGGCGAGGTTTCCCGCGACACCAGGGTCTGGAGCGCCAGCACGACCAGGCTGGCGATCGGGATCGGGTCCAGGGCCTGGTGGGGCAGGGCTCCGTGTCCGCCGCGGCCGCGAATCTCCACGGCGAACTCGTCAGCGGACGCGAAGATGGCGCCGTTTCGGACCCCGACCCGCCCCACCTGCTGGCCACTCCACAAGTGAAGACCGAGGGCGGCCCGAACCGGCGGGAAGTCCATCACCCCGGCGGCGATCATCCGCTCGGCCCCGCCGGCGGTCTCCTCCGCCGGCTGAAAGATGATCCGCACCAGGCCCCCGAACTGGTCTCGATGGGCGAAGAGAAGCTCGGCCGTAGCCAACGCGATCGCAATGTGGCCGTCATGGCCGCACGCGTGCATGACGCCGGGCACCTCCGACCGGTAGGGACGGGTCTCGCCGCGCTCCTGGATCGGCAGAGCATCGATGTCGGCGCGCACCAGGAGGACCGGTCCCGAGGGGCCGGCCCCGGTGATGTCAACGGTCAAGGCAGTTTCGTCGAGCAGCAGCTTGGGATTAAGTCCCAGCGCCGACAGTCGCTCCGCGATGTATCGGGAGGTGAGCTTCTCGTGGCCAGCGAGTTCAGGGTGGCGGTGGAGGTGGCGTCGGTCCGCCACCAGTTGGGGGACTAGGGCCTGGGATTCTGTTTGGAGGTCGAAGCTGGTCAAGCGGTTGCTCTCCTCGGTCGGGGCGGGGCCCCGCCCCCAGCGCGTAGCCAGCGCTGCAAGGTTTCGGCCAGGTGGCTGTTGGCAACGCAGCGGTTAGCTCCGGCCGCCCTGGCGGTAGAACTTAGTTGGGCCATCTCAGTATGAGGGCCGAAGCAGATCACCTCGACACCCGGCTGAGTCGGAGTCACCCGGCCGATCCAGGCCAGTCGCTTTTCCTGCTCCCGGTTGAGGTCGACCAACAGGAGATCGAAGACTCCGGCGATCTCCTCCCCCGCGACCATTCCCACGTTGGCGACCTGACCTCCCAGGACCGCCTCCACTCGGGAACGGACCAGGAGGTCCTGGCTCAGCAGACCAACCCGCAGCACAGCTCCTGGCTCAGACGAGTTCAACGTTGTCCCCCTCTTTGATCCGTCCGGGTTCCTTCACCCAGCAGTAAACCCCCACCACCTCGTCGTGGGACTGGACCAGGTGCCGGAGGAGCTGGGGCCAATTCGCAAAGCTGTCCGGATCCCGGGTAGTGATCGAGCAGCGCGGACAACGATCAGTCACCTGCAGAACCGCTCCCCCACAGCGGAGCTCGCGGCCGACCAGCTGCGGTTCCTGGTGGGCCTCCATTCCTTCCCCTTGGAGGTAGATGTTGGCCCGAAATCTGCGGTGGTCGACGTCGGCGCCTAGCTCCTCAGATAGGGCGGCGACGGTCGCCAAGTGGAGCAGCATGATGGGCGCGTCGTCGAAAGCGCCCTCGGGCATCGGTCTCAGCTCCAGCTCCCGGCGGCAGACTCGACTAAGCATGCTCCGGACCGCGTCATCGTCCCAGGGGCTGAGATCTAGCTCCGGCCCGGCCACTTGGGCGGAGCCTGAACTGAGGCTGGCCCGAAACCGCAGCAAACTGGCCAAGTCCCGAGCGCTGAGCCGCTTCTCTTTGGGGTGTGGGGCCAGCTCGAACGCCGCCAGCCGGCGGTCCCCCGGGATTCCCCGGTCACCCAGCTCGGCCGTCCTGATCCGCTCACCGGCCATCGACTTGACCGGGTAGCGCCAAAGCTCGGCAACTTCCATCTGGCTAAGGCTACCGAGAGGAGGGTCGCCGTCAGACCACAGCTACAATCGCCCCATGAGCCCTCGAGTTCTCGCTACCCGCGACGCCATCGATGAGATCAAGGCCTGGCAGGACCGTGATGCGAAGCCGGACACCGTTTTCCGGATCGACGTCCGCCTCGGCGGGTGCCGCGGCTTCAAGCTCTTCTTCGATCTTGAGGAAGCCGCTCAGGGCGACGACGTACTCACCGTGTTCGACGGGGTCCGGGTGGTCGTCCAGGAGGACGGGCTGCCGCTGATCGATGGCTCGGTCCTCGACTTTGAGGACAGCTATCGGGGCCGGGGCTTCCGGCTGGCCAACCCCAACGCCCGCAACGCCTGTGGGTGCGGCACCTCGTTCATGGCCGACTACCCCGGCGGGGCCTCCAGCAGCCTGGACGGTGGGGAGGATCAGATCGTCGCCGGAGCCGGATTCACCGACTGATCGGGCGATTCCCGCTAGGAATCCTGTCCGCGCTCGGGCAGATGCCGCGACACCATCCGCCAGGCCCCCATTAGCCGCTGCCGACTCTCTTGGCCAGGCCGGGGTGCATACAGGATGCCCAGGATCACGCCCAGCACGATCCCGCGTCGGACTCCTCGGACGTAACGCCTGGTGGGCGTGAGGATCTCTTCGTCGACGGCATCGGTGAAGGCGCGGATCCGCTCCTGCGGAGTTCGCTCATCGACTGCCATCAGTTCTGGTGTTCCAGCCCCGGTATCGGCGGCGGAACCGCTTTCTCACTGCGCCCAGCGAGCTCCACGAATCGCTCGGTGGCGCCCTGCGCAACCGGCTGAACCGCCCGGGCGACGCCGCCGGCGGCCTGCGATGCCTTGTCAAAAACTGGCTGAGCTATCTGCAAGCCTTGCTGGACTTTCTCGCTCACGCGCTGCGTCCGCTCTTTGGTGCTGGTCAGGCTGCGGACCAAACGCTGGCGGGTCTCACTGCCGGCCCGGGGCGCGGTCAGGACCCCGATCGCGAGTCCGAGAGCCAATCCGTGGCCCAGTCCTCTGGCATATCCCATAACGTGCTCCTCCTTGAGCTGCAGCCGTCGCCAGTATCAAAGCACGAAGGCTCGCGGTCTGAGCTCATCCTGTTCGCGCTTGCTGAGCCCAGCCCCGGGCCGGGCTGGCCGAGCGGTCGGTCAAGGAATCGGTCGGCGGCGGTCGTCAGTCTCGACCACCCCCGTGCCGTGGGTGCAAACCCGGTCCGCCCAACCCAGATAGTTCTGGACGATGCGGACCGCGGAGGGAACCATGGAGCGCCGCCGGGCCTCGGCGGTGTCGGCGTGTACCGAGAGCGCCTCGTGCACCGCAACCACATGACGATTGAACTCGTCGTGGGCGATGCGCGCTTCGCTGAGGGGGGTCCAGAGCTCTTGAGGAAAACCCAGCGCGCGCATCGCGCGCTGGGCATCTCTCACGTCAAAGAGGCAGGTCTTCCGCCGCCCATCGTGCAGGAACCCGCACTGCCAAGGATCGTAAAGCGAGTTACGAGCGGCAGGAAGGTCCGGATGGAGCCGGCGAAAGGGGCGCTGGACCGGCGGCTTACCGACGGCCTGCGCAACCATCAGGCGGCGCGGACGCGCCCTGCCCGAGGACCCCTGGTGCTGGCCTCAATTTCGAATTCGACCTGCGAACCCCTAGTCAGTGACTCGAAGGCTCCGCCTTCAACGCTGGAACGGTGGAAGAAATACTCCACTCCGTCCTCAGCGGCCAAGAATCCGAATCCACGCTCGTTGATCGACTTGATTGTTCCGATCGGCATCTGCAATCTCCCGTGCCGCAGCGCGGCCCTCCTCGCGAGCCTTATCGATCGGCCGGCTCGCGAGGCTAGCGGCGGCGAACGGTCCATCACAAACGGCGAAGGACCAATTAAGACTACCACAGGCGACTCACGCGGGCTTTGGGCTGAAGGTGGCCCGCACTCCGAATGCTCTGTTGTTCGAGCCCCGCCCAATTCCAGGTCACCCGTCTCCACCACGTTAGATGGAGGGTGGAGCCCGCGGCCCCAGCCAACTCCTCCCCTAGGATGACGTAGTGGTCGCCGAGGATTCGGTCTCGAGCTCTAGCTCCGCAGACGTCAACTCTCCGGCCCTGCCCAAGCCCGCCAGCACTTCGCCCGGGCGGCGACGCCCAACCCCCCGCCGAGCCAGCGCTCCCGGAGCGGGTCTGGCCTTCGACGTGGCTTCGGCTGTGCTCAATGCCCAGATGGGAGACGTCGACGGCTCAACACCCGGCTGGGAGGAGTGGTCGCCGGCGCGCTCGCCTTGGCGGGTATCACCGTCGTCGCCACGGAAACGGTTCCGCTGCGAGTTCTAACCACTTTGGTCCTGGTGCTGGCGGTAACCCTGTCGGCCTGGGCCTCAAGAGCCTCTAAGTGGAGCACGGCGCCGGATCCCGCCTAGCTGGCTCAGTTCGCCGGCGATGAGCCAGATTTCATGGAGGAAGTCGCCTTGCCCGGACTGCTCCGATCTCTCGAGCGCAAGGGACAGCTCCTCGATTGGGCAGTGGTCTGCTTGGCGGTAGCCGGAGTATTGCTGCTCGTGGGCCGGATCGTGGCTGGGTAGACTCAAGGTCGTGGCAACTCGTGCAAACGTCAAGGAGGGGGCGGCCCTGTCGTCCAAATCCCGATCCCGGCGTCCGGCCGCCCGTGCCCACGGGAGCGCCGACGCTCTGGCCCCGAGCTACCAGCCGATGTGGTCGCTGGCAGACCGGTCGATCGCGATCNNAGAAAGGGTTCAGCCTCGTACCCGCCGGGCTCAGACGGCCGGGATCGCCACCTCGATAAGCAAGGAGGCCGGCGCCGGGCGCTGAGACCCTGAGCGGAACTCCAGTTCAGGTACCTCGTTGTGCGTCTCGCCCAACCGAGCGGGGGCTGGATCTGACGGACGATCGGCTGCTCCGAAGCACGGCGGGTAAATCTCGCGCAGAAGAGTCTTGACGTCAGGCGGCGGCGGCGGTGTTCACGCCTGGCACAGAGACCAATCTCAACATTTGCACCGCCGGGGGTACGGTCGGGGCCAGCCAGATGGTGACGTCGATCGCTCCCCGCTCGCATGTCAGGCGCCAGGTACCCCTCATGGCGCCGGAAGCTGAGGGTTGCTGGGCATCGAGGCACACGCCATGCTCCTCCCGCAGGCGTTGGAACTCTTGGCGTCGCTGGTCAGCGGATACGTCCATAAAGAGGTTGTCGGCAGCTAGCTCTGACGCTTCTTCATCGTCCCATTGGTCGTAGAGGCGGCGAACCGCCTGCCATGCGGTGGTGAGAGCAGCGCTGGGCGGTACCGGCCGAGGGGTCAGAGCTCCGGTGGCGACCAGAGCGTCGATCGCCTCGCCCACCACCACTCGCATCGGCGAGTAGGTGAGGTTGGCAAACGCGAACACCCCGAGACCGTGATCGGGAAGCCACTGCACGTGAGAACCGAACCCGGGCAGCCCCCCGCTATGGCACACCACCCGCCCATCCCGGGGGCTCTCTCCGGCGATCAGCCCGAAACCGTATCCGGCCATGGGTAGCCAGGGCGACTTGGCATCGGGGGCGGGGCAGAATCGGACCGGCTGCTGCATCTCCCGCAGCGAGCTGCGGCGGAGCGGGCCGGAGTCAGGGTCGTCACGGGCTGGCCAGGCAGAGAGTTGGAGCTCGACGTAGTGGGCAAAGTCCTCAATCGTGGTCCAGAGTCCCCCCATCGGGGCGAATGCGCCGTTGGCCAGGGGCGGCTCCGCCACCCAGCTCTCGCCTTCAAGGCGATATCCGAGAGCGACCCGTTCCCTAGCGGCCCGGGAGGTCTCCCAGAGGGTGTCCTGCATGCCGAGCGGCTCGAACAGGCGGGCGCTGGCGAACTCCATCGCAGAGATGCCCGCCACCTCTCGGACCACTCTGCCGAGGACCCCGTAACCCAGATTGGAGTACTCAAAGACCAAGCCCGGCGCCCAGTCGAAGGGAATCCCCTGCTCCAACAGGGCGCCGAACTCGGGTTCAGTCATCGAGAGATGGCGGTCAGCCCAAGGGTCGTCCTCGACGAATCCGGCCGACATCGTGAGCAGTTGACGCACCGTGAGCGGGACGGAGTCGCGCGTCGGCAGGCTGAGCTTCCCCAGCTGAGGCACGTACTTGGCCACCGGGTCGTCGAGGGCCAGAAGACCGTCGTCCCTGAGCATGAGGAGGCAGGTCGCCGTGATGCTCTTGGTCATCGACGCGATCCGAAAGATCGTGTCGGGGCGAACCGGTGCTCCGCTGGCGGTGTCCCGCACCCCAGCGCCACCCGCATGACTGAGCTCTCCGTCAACCACTATTCCGNNCCGCCGACGGGCGCTGGGGTCGGCGCTACCCTCCCCTACCTCCCATCCCAGCATTGGATCAGCCTACCAAAGCACGATCAATTAGCGGAGCACCGACAGCTGGCCTCAGTCCAGCTGCACTGTCTCGGGGTCGGCCCGATCGGGCAGAAGCTGGCGGCGGCGCAGCCCGGCCTACTGGCTGAGAGGCGAGCAGCTGAGAAAAATGGGAGCCCAACCAGTTCGGTTGGGCTCCCATTCGAGTTTGTGCGGAGCTATCCGCCGAGACCCCAGTCCTCCGGGTATATGTGTCCCGTCGTGTCCTGAGCCGTGATGCCGGTGAGCTTTTTGCTGATCACCGAAATCTGGTACGCAGCGTTCGGCATCCAGAGGTAGGGCAGCTCCTTGGCCACGTAGTTCTCGTACGCATGCAGCCCCGGAAGCCCCGGCTGCTGATGGCTGGTGGTCACCAGTTTCAGGATGTTGTTCACGAACTGCGGATTGCCTGAATAGACGATCCCGGTGTCCTCGATTACCGGGTCGCCGCTGGGGTAGTACGTCGGCACGTAGGTCCAGTTTGGTGAGGATAGGTACTCGAGTGCGTAACTGCATCCGCTGCCGGTCGCCGGCACACAGGAGTAGGCCTCGGTCAAAACCGAGCCGTAGGGAGCGGACTTTATAACCACCTGGATCCCCGCCGTGGCGAAACTGCTCTGCATCGCCTCCATCTCCTCGGTGTATTCGAGGACGCCACTGGTGTAGAGGAGGTTCAGTTTCAGCGCTGTGCCTTTGGCGATCCCGGAGCCGCACTCATTGGCAGCCGTCCCCGGGCGAGTGCACGTCGTGGTGCCGTTGGGAACGACGTGCCAACCGTGCTCCGTCAGAAGCGTTTTGGCTGCGGCAGGATCGTACGGCAAGGGGTTCTTGCTCACGTAGCTGCTGAGGTATGGAGTCTTGGGAAAGACGGGAACCGGCCCGTACGTCGGTGCCGCGTATCCGTCGAAAATCTTCTTGATATACAAAGGCTGGTCTATGAGCCGCTGCATCGCCTGGCGCACGTACAGCTGCTCCAAGACAGTCCCCACCGACCGATTCGGGAAAGTCAAGCCCACCGAGGAAAATCCCCACTCGATCCAGGGCTTGATCGTATTGCCGGACTTCTCCAGCCGACTCTTAAGGTTGAGGTCGGTGAACGGGACATAGCCGTAGTCGACCCTGCCCGCGAGCACCGCGTCGATCTCCGAAGCGCCGCTGGTGAATGGTAGCTCCTCCAACTTAGCAATCTTGGGCTTGACCGGTCCCGAGTAGTCTGCGTTGGGCACCATTTCCACCAGGCCGGTGGTTGCATCGAATCCATCGTTCGGCTGAAGGCGGAAGGGTCCATCGACGACCTGCCAGAGGGGGTTGGTGTCCCAGGTTGTCAGGCTGTTGGACTGGGCGTTGAGGAAGTTGTAGACCGCGGTGGCTCCGCTGGTCGTGGTGTCGTAGTCCCCAATTGCTCCGCTAGCAGAGGTCCGGTCCCACGCGTACTGCGGAATCGGCGTAATCTCGGACAGGCCGTTGTCGATGAGCCAAGTGGTGCTGTAAACCCCGTTGAAGGTGATGCTGAACTGAGTTGGTGACGAGTAGTCCGTGCTGCTGATCTCGTCCATCCACCAGCCTGGTGAATAGCCCACATAGTCTGCCTCGTTGGCCTTCAGCAGATTCATCCAGAACTCGACGTCCCGGGTAGTCACCGGCGAGCCGTTCGACCACAGGTAATGGAGCAGGTTGATAGTGACGGTGCGCCCACCATCGCTCCATACCGGGGGCTTGGCCAGACTGAGCGAATAGTTGATGGTCGGCAGGTTGCTGTTGCTGTGGCCAAACCAGTACAAGGGCCGCCACATCAGTGGCTGCAAGTAGGTGATGTTGTCGTTTCCAGAGTTAGCGCCGTCTTCGAGCGGGAAAATGTAGGTGGGCGTTGACCCAGGCTGCTCCGCGAAGGTGACGGTGCCACCGCTGCTGGAACTTGCCGAAACCTCGGTCGCCACCGAGCCGGACAACGACACGACCATGGCCATGGCGGCTGCGGCGAGCCACCAACGCTTGTGTAGGAAAGTCCCGGTTACCTTCACAGGCATACCCACCCAATTAAGTGCGGAACACCAGTTGGCACCCGGTGATTCGCACCAGCCTCCCTCAATCCCGGAAGGATAGCAGACGCTCCTCCCTCTGATTGGGTACGCGACGCCACAAACGGATGACCTTAGAACGGCTCCGACGCCGGCTTTGCCCTCCAGCGCCCACGCCGATCTCAGCTCAAGTTCACCGACCACCTGTCGAAGTCTGGCCGGGGCCGACGCTGCGTTAAAGCCCGGACGACTCGGCCAGGGACCGCTGGCCCGGAGGGATCCGTCCTGCGGCATCCGCCCCCTCGGGCATCGGGAGGGCACGGCCCTCCGGGGTCCGGGGCCCCGTCCCCTGAGTCGAGCCTCCTGAGAGCGTCTCACCCGAGGGCCAAGAGAACCCCAGCAACGGCGGCGTCAACCTGGGTCTCGGGCACCGCTCGGCTGCTACCTTAAAACGCCGCCGGAGTCATCCCTCGGCCAGGTACCGGGAGGGGTCGCCCACCAGAAGGGCTTCATCTGCATGAGAGCATTCCTGATCCGGCGGACGATCCAGGCGATTGGGGTGCTCTTCGGCGTGTCGATCATTGTCTTCATCCTTCTGCACCTGCTCCCCGGGGGCCCGGCGAGGGCGGTGCTGGGGATACGAGCCAACCCAGCTCAGATCCGGGCGTTCGACATACGCTACGGACTGCTCAACCCGCTGCCGGTTCAGTATCTGGACTGGCTGAACCAGCTGATTCACCTCAACCTCGGGTTCTCTTATAAGCAGAACCAGAGCGTCGATTCACTGCTGGGCCAAAATATCCCCAGAACCCTGGTCTTGGTCGGCGTGTCCACGGTGCTCGCGCTTTTCGTGGCCATCCCCGCAGGCATCTACCAAGCGGCTCGACGCAACAAACCTAGCGACTACGCCCTGACCGGAATGTCCTTTCTTTTCTATTCGATGCCGACCTTCTTCCTGGGCACCATCTTGATCATCGTCTTCAGCCAGATGCTCCCGCTCTTGCCCTCCACGGGACCTACCGCCGCCTCCCCGCTGATGGACCAGATTCCCAACCTGGTCCTACCGGTGCTCACCCTCACCCTGGTCACGATCGCGTTGTTCAGTCGCTACATGCGCTCGTCGATCCTGGAGAACCTGGTCCAAGACTACGTTAGGACCGCGAGCTCCAAGGGTGTCTCGCAGCCGGCCATCCTTTTCCGACACGTTCTGCCAAATGCGATGCTGCCGATCATCACCTTGGTCGGGCTTAGCCTCCCCGGAATTCTCAGCGGCGCTCTGATCACTGAGTCGCTCTTCAATTACCCGGGAATGGGCCTTCTCTTCTGGAATGCGGCTATCACTGATGACTTTCCGGTGATGTTGGGTACCACGGTCGTGGTCGGGGTCGCGGTAGTGGTCGGCTCGCTCCTCGCGGACGTCCTTTACGCGGTCTTCGATCCCCGGGTGCGCTACTCGTGATCCGGCAACCCGAGCGCCGCGGGATCGACGGATTCGTGTGATAGGCGGAGCCCCGCTCGATCCCGAGATGCTGCTCTCCTCTCAGCCCATCCCAGCGGCCGGCGAGAGCGACCACGCCGGCAGCCCCCTCCGGCTGGTGGCGGCGGTATTCACCCAGAACCGGCTGGCGGTGATGGGACTTTGCGCGGTCGTTTTCTTTGCCCTCTTTTGCTTCGTCGGTCCGCTTTTCTACCACACAAATCAGCTTCAAACCAACCTCAACATCGAGGACCAAGGACCCAGTCTCCGCCATCTTCTCGGGACCGACGACGTCGGTTACGACGTCCTGGGACGGTTGATGGTCGGTGGGCAGACCACCCTCGTAGTCGGCCTCGTCGTGGCTCTGCTGGCCACCAGCTTTGGCGTGATCTGGGGCGCGATAGCGGGCTTCACCGGCGGCGTTGTCGACACCCTGCTGATGAGGGCCGTCGACGCGCTACTGGCCATTCCGACCCTATTCCTGCTGTTGTTCCTGGCCAGTATCTTCACCCCGTCGGAGCCGCTATTGATCGTCGTGATCGCCTCGGTGGCCTGGCTTGTCCCGTCCCGCCTAGTTCGGGCGGAGAGCCTGAGCCTGCGCACCCGACAGTTCGTGGAGTCGGCCCAGGGGCAAGGGGCAGGGCCGCTGCGAATCATCACCCGGCACATCATCCCGAACGTGTTCGGCACCGTGGCGGTGAACGCGACTTTTCAGGTTGCGGATGCCATCCTCGCCGTGACATCGCTAAGCTTTTTGGGACTGGGGATACCACCGCCAGCGGCGAACTGGGGCAGCATGCTTTCTAACGGGGTCAACTACGTGTACAGCGGCTACTGGTGGCAGATCTGGCCAGCCGGAATCTGCATCGTCGTTGTGGTGGTGGCCTTTAACTTCATCGGTGACGGGCTGCGCGATGCGTTCGAGGTAAGGCTGCAGCAGCGGTAGGGTGCGGCCCTGACGAATGGTTCGATCGACCGGGGCTCCTTCCCAGCCAGGCTCACCGGATGTCGACCTTGAGTGCGGGGATGCTCGCGAGACCGATGCTAGGATCCGGCCAATGCCCAGCCGTCACAGCTCTCTCCGGCGCAGCTGGCCCGATCCGATACCGCAGCGATCCCGGTAGTGGGTTCGATCGCCAGTCGCCCCGGTCACCACGAGGCAGCTCCACCACCGAACTTCGCTCCACCCGGAGCACGGCTCTCGTGGGTACTCACCGAGATTGATGGCACGGTACGCTTCGAATGCGACGCCGATGAGCGCTTCAACGCCGCCAGCACGATGAAGGTGGCAGTCATGATCGCCGTTTTCCGCCTCGTCGACCGACGCGCCCTCGACCTCGATCGGAGAGTGACCGTGGCCACTACCTTCGCCTCCGCCACGGGGGGCGCGATTTTTCACTTGGAGCCGGACGACGTCGACTCGGAGCTCGCGAACCGAGCCGGCGACTCGGTAGCGGTGAGTGAGCTGGTCGACCGCATGATCACCGTCTCCAGTAACGAAGCGTCCAACCTACTACTGGGACTTGTCGGCTTCGAGGCTGTGACCGGCGTACTCCAGGAGCTTGGAGCACGGAACAGCCGGGCCCAACGTCTCTTCGGCGATCGCGCGGCTCAGCGCGGCGGCGCGACCAATGAGGTGACGCCGAGAGACCTCGGACGGCTCATGTCGGCCATCGGCTCAGGCCGAGCCGCCAAGCCTTCAAGCTGTGAGGCGATGGTGGACATCCTCTGCCGGCAGCAATTTCGCGATGAGATCCCGGCCGGGCTCGCGCCGGGGATCAAGGTGGCCAATAAGACCGGCTGGGTTGAAGGCGCCCTCCACGACGCGGCGATCGTCTGGCCCCATGACACGGCGCCCTTCTGCCTGGTGGTGTGCACCGATGGGTTCCCCGACGAGGATGCGGCGCGGAGCGCGATCCAAGCGGTCGCCAAGTGGGCCTGGAATCACCGCGACGGCATCCATCCACCTGCCCCCTAGCCCGGAGTCGCCGCTCCGAAGTCCCGAGCCACCGCTTCGGCCCCGCGCAGCGCGGTCAGGATGTTCTTCGACCCCAGTCGCTGAAGGTCGGCCTCCGTCCAGCCCCGCTCCGCCAGAACTCCCATCAAGTTCGGGTAGCAGGAGACGTCGTCCAGCCCGACCGGATAGTCCGAGCTGCCGTCAAAGTCGCCTCCCAAGCCGATGTGATCGGTGCCGACGATCTCCCGAGCGTGCTCGACGTGGTCGGCGACTTGGGCCAGGGTGGCGCGCGATCGTGGATGGGACCCCTCCCACTCTTCGGCGAAACGCTTGGCCTCAGGCTGAAACTCATCTAGCCCGCGCTGGTCGAGCTCGGCCTCGAAGCGCCTTTGCCACTCTGCGCACTCGGGAGAGATGAAGGCGGGCACAAAGGTGACCATCAGCACACCGCCATTGGCCGGGAGCAAGGCTAAGACATCATCGGGGACATCACGGGGGTGATCGCAGAGGGCCCGGCAGGACGAGTGGCTGAAGATGACCGGAGCGTGGCTGACCCGGAGAGCGGCGCGGGCGGAGTCAGCGGAGACATGGCTGAGGTCTACCAGCATCCCCAGCCGGTTCATCTCCTGGACCACGGTCTCGCCGAAGGCGGAGAGGCCCGTCGTCGGCTTGTCGGTGCAGGAGTCTGCCCAGCCCACGTTGCGGTTGTGGGTGAGGGTCAGATACCGGACGCCGAGGAGATGGAATATGCGCAAGACCGGGAGTGACCCCGCGATGGAGTGGCCGCCCTCGGCACCCAGGAACGAGGCGATCCGTCCACTCTCGATGGCTGCCTCCGCCTGAGCCGCAGTCGCGGCCAGCGCCAGGGTGTCCGGATAGCGTTCGACCAAGCGGTGGACGAACTCGATCTGCTCCAAAGTAGCGACGACCGCGTCGCTGCCCGACAGCGTGGTCGGCACGTAAACCGACCAGAACTGTCCGGCTACGGCGCCACGGCGCAATCTGGGAAGGTCCGTGCGCAGCCGGGGCTGCGAAGCGGCCACGTCGAGCGCCAGGAGGTCGTAGGAGGCGGCCTGCCGATGGGCCCAAGGTAGATCGTTGTGGCCGTCGATCACTGGAATCGGCTGCACGCTCGCTGATCCTCCTGCTCTCGCGGTAACTCGGGGATACGGTTCAATGATGTCGTGTCGGCCCGTGCGGCCGCTTCCCCGGACGACACCCTGCCCGCGGTCGTCAGGATTAGCTGTGGTGGGATGCGCCGACTCGGGTGATTTGAGGAGGTTGTGGAATGGCTGAAGCAGTGGNNAGCAGTGATTGTGGCGGCCGGCCGCTCACCGATCGGGAGGGCTGGCAAGGGCTCGCTGGTCGACTTCCGGCCAGATGATCTGGGCGCCTTCATCCTGAGCCAGGTTCTCGGCCGTATCCCTCAGCTGGACCCGGCCGAGATCGAGGA
>PKXR01000181.1:0-242 GCA_003133485.1 Candidatus Dormiibacterota bacterium | reverse complement strand
GGATATGGCACCTCCGACCCTCTGGACGCCCGCAACCCGCGCCTGCTGCCCGGTAATTCCGAGGGGTTCCCGGATCTGTACCTACCCATGGGTGTGACCGCCGAGAACGTGGCGGAGCGGGAGGGGATCACCAGAGAGGAGATGGACCAGTTCGCGGCCCGCAGCCAGAACCGGGCGGTCGCCGCCCAGTCAGACGGCTTCTTCGAGCGGGAGATCATCCCGGTCACCGCGCCGGACGGCAG
>PKXR01000022.1 GCA_003133485.1 Candidatus Dormiibacterota bacterium | reverse complement strand
TAGGTCAGCGGAACTCCTTGACCTTCGCCCTCGACGACTCCGCAGGGGGCGCCATGGACCCAGCCTGCGTCTCCGGCAACCTGAGTCCCGAGTTCAAGGTGGTGCGGGTCACCTTCCTCGGTACCGCGGGCAGCAAGTGGCAGGGTGACCGGTCTTGCGGCGGAATCCTAGAGGCCGGCGCTGAGGTGCCGGTGGTGATCACGATCATCCCTCTTCACCCCGGTACCTACAGCCTGAAGCTGGTACCCCAGGCCGGTCACAAGCGAGCGGGCTCCGGGACCAGCGGGAGGGTCACCGTCGTCACCTAGGGGTCCTGGTCGCCTCCAACAGGGCCGCGTGGACTCGCGGTGAGCCAGCCACGATATTGCCGCTCCTGGGCAGCCCCCCCACTCCTTCCCAGTCCGACACCACCCCGCCGGCCTCGGTTACCAGGAGCGCCCCGGCGGCGATATCCCAGATCTTGAGCCCCAGCTCGAAGAACCCGTCGAAAATTCCGGCCGCCGCGAAGGCCAGGTCCAGGCTGGCGGCGCCGGGCCGGCGCACATCCTCTACCTTCCGCAGCACCCGCTCCAGGGTGGTCATCAGCCGCGAGATCTGCTCAGGAGTCTTGAAGGGGAAGCCGGTGGAGACGACCGCTTGCTTGGGATCCGGGTCGCCCAGATGAAGACGCCGACCCGTCTGGTCGTGGGCACCCTGGCCTGCACAGGCGGTGTAGGTGAAGCCCAGGAAGGGGGCATGGACCGCCCCAACCATCGGCTCGCCGGCCTCCAGCAGGGCCACTGAGACCCCGACCATCGGAAAGCCCCGGCTGAAGTTGGTGGTGCCGTCTAGGGGATCCACGACCCAACCCCGTTCCGGGACCCCACCGCCCTTTTCTTCGGCCAGGATAGGAAGTTCCGGGAATACCGAAGAGAGAATGCGGACTACCACCTCCTCGCTCTCCCGGTCGACGGCGGTGACGTAATCGCCGGGACCCTTGCTCTCGGTGGTGTGGAAGCCCACTCCGGCGGCCTTGATCACGGCGCCACCCGCTTGGACCGCGTAGCGGGCGGTGGCCAACGCCAGCCGCCTGTCAGGGAAACCCTGGTCCGAACTCAGCGCCGGCCCCGACCCCGAGGCGGTTCGCGCGAGACCTTCTTCTTGCGCTTCTTATCCTTCTTCTGGCCGGGAGCGCTGCTGACGAAGACCTCTCGGGGCGGTTCGGGAGCCTTGTGCGGCGGCGGTGGCAGTTCTGATTCGCTCATCTCGGGTCATATGGTGCCAGTTCTCACGTCGTCCCCGTCGCATTGACAAGGAGCAGATCTCACCCCAGTCGACTGGGGTCCGGCCGCAGCCAGCGCCAGGGAAGCGGTCTAACTAGCGCCAGGACCACCCCGCAAACCAACTCAAGGGGCACGGGACCAAACTCCTCACTGTCGGTGCTGGCGCTGCGGTTGTCACCGGCCACCCACACCAGGCGGCGCTCTAGGCTCACCGCCGAAACTCGCTTAATCAGCTCAAAGCCTGGTCGTTGGGGGTGCTCAACGACCACGATCTGGCCTAACTTCGGTCCGCCGCGCGTTTTACGGCCGATCAGTACCCAAGCGCTTTGGGGCAGCCCCGGCTCCATGCTCTGTCCGGCCACCGATGCGAGTTGCGGCACGCGCCCGCGAATTCGTCGGGCTATTCGAGCGAGTTTGCCGCTGACCACAGCCTAATGGTACGTTTGGGGTAGGTCCAACTTGGGGCCTGGCGAAGTTGCGATTGAGGGAGTTCAGCATGATTGCCAGATTGAAGGTGCGCCTCGCCCCTCGGCGAGTGGTTCACGCCCACTGCGATATTCCCTGCGGGATTTACGACCCGCACGAAGCCCAGCTGGCGGCCCAGACCGTGGAAACCATGGTCACCAAGATCAAGGCCCTGCCTGACGACGACTCCGAGGCCCGCCGAAATTCCTTCGTGCGCATGGTGACCGTCAAGGAGCAGCATGCCGNNTACTTCAAGCCCGAGCACTTGGAGAAGTTTCCCGAACTCCACGATTTGGTTTGGAAGACCCTGAAAGCCGCCTCGGCAACCAAGCAGAACGTCGACCTCGAGAAGGCCGCGGAACTGCGCGCTAAGGTCGATGAGGTAGCCCGGATCTTCGCCGAGACCAAGAAGTAGCCCGAAGGGCACCGGCTGGGCTGGCGTTGGGCTTCACTGCGACGCCGGCCCGAGGATCCTGACGGCGTAGTCCGGTCAGCCGCTTCAGGGACCCTCCCGCGAGATTGCCGAGTGCCCGTGAGTGGAGATCGGCCACTTCTGAGGCAGGCCGCATCTTGGGCTGGCACCGCGCCCGGTGCCTGGAGCGCAAGGTCGGCTGGCTCAGCGCGGTCCGTTTCCAACCTGTGAGTCGAGTGGACTTGACGGAGCGGGCGGGGATGGGTCAGAGTAACCCACGTCTGGACGTATCCTCAGCCTGCTCTCAGATTGAGGGCACAAGAGGTGAGCGGCTCAGACGAAGGGAGTGGCCACGTTTGCGACTTGGAGTTTTCATATGCATCGATTTTCCACATGGGTCAAAGGAGTCAGGACCGGCCGATCGCGAACTGGCCCAGAATTGACAGCCGGTCACCGACGGGGTGGCCCGCTTCGACCCTCTGTTCGCCTGGTCATGGCGGCTTCAGTCGCGATGGGCGGGATCGTAGGCGCTGGTGCGCTGATCGGGATTCAATCGGTATCCGCTTCAGCGCCTCCGACGGCGTCCAGCATCTTCATTCTCACCAGCGCGCAGACGATTGCCCCTACCAACAACTACGGTGGCTCAGGTGGAGACACCTCGGGCTCCGTGCTTGTGCAGGCTCAGAACAATCAAAATGACGAGCCGGTCTACCAGACCACCCCGCTGACCGTAACAATCACTGTGACTAATGGGACCGGGGTAGTCGCGACGTTGCCGTCGACCGTAACGATCCCGACCGGCGGGTTCTCCGCCACCTTCACCTTCAGTGCCACCAACTCACTCGCCACGGCCGGCAACTTCACCTTTGTAGTCTCCGCCACTGGCTATGATTCGACCTCCGACAGCCCACCGGGGGAGACAGTAGAGGGGCTTGATGCGACTACCCCCGCCACCGTTCACCCCGGCGATAACAATGGCGGCAGCTCGCCAGTAGCGGTGGCGCTAGGTGCCACGACGACCTACTTCGGGTCCGGGACGGGTGCCGGGGTAACCAACAACAGTGGCGCCACGCAGTCCTACTTGGTGGCGGGTGTCGGCGGATCCATCTCGTCCGGCGGCGGGGCGGTGAATGGTCTGGACGCATGCGTAACGATTGCCACTGGGGTCACCGGAGCTATGCCTGTGGTCACGATCACGAGTTCTACTTTCCGGGCGGCCGGAGCCTACACGCTCCAGTTCTTGGTTGAGGCGTTTACTGGGTCAACTTGCACCACCCCAGTTGCCTTCTATCAAGGTGACAGTGCGCTCGACATCGCCAACGGTGCGTACACCTCGATGGCACCAACTAGACTGCTGGACACCCGGTTGAATGGTGGCCGCATCGGAACTAATGACACCCGAACGATCACGATAACTGGTGTTCCCGCCAACGCAACCGCGGTAACCCTGAATGTCACGGCTACCGATACCTCCGCCGGAAGCTTCCTCACCGTCTACCCGGCGGGATCATCACTGCCGTCTCCCTCCAATCTCAACTGGTTTCCCGGAGAAACGGTCGCCAACCTGGTGACCGTCCAGCTCGGAACGGCGGACCAAGTCAGCTTCTACAACAACAACGGCGAGATGGACTTGGTAGTCGATCTTGAGGGCTACTACGCGCCGGAGACCATCGGCAGTACGGCCGGAAGCTATGTCCCTCTGAGTCCGAGCAGCATCTGTGATACCCGGCCGGCTTCGCTCGTACCAACCAACGAGTGCACGAACATGACACTTGGGGCAAGCGGCAATCTCACAGTGCAAGTTCTGGGCCAGGGCGGTGTCCCCAGCTCCCAAGTCACAGCAGTTGCAGTCAACGTGACCGCCACTGACACGAATAGCTACGGCTTCATGACGGTGTACCCCGGTGGATCGGTCCCCACAGCATCCAATTTGAACTGGGCTCCTGGTTTCACCGTCGCCAATCGCGTGATGGCGCAAGTGAATCAGAGCACGGGAGCGATCACCATTTACAACAACATTGGAAAGGCTGACGTGGTCGTCGACATCGACGGCTACTTCACCAGTGGAAGCGGCTCGGCTCCGGCCAATGAAACCCTCTTCACCCCGGTGACACCGGTCCGAATCCTTGATACCCGGGCCACCGACCCCGCCACCACGCTGGGGGCGGGCGACATCCTCACCCAGCAGATAGCCGGCATTGCGGACCTGTATCCGTTTGGCGGAAGCGCCACCGCTGTGGCCCTCAACGTAACCGCAGTTGACACGACCACAGCCAGCTTCTTGGTCGTCTACCCCGGAGGTACTCGGCCAACCTCTTCCGACGTGAACTGGAGTGCGGGGCAGATCATTCCAAACTTCACCTTGGCCACATTGAGCAGCTCCGGCTCGATCACGGTCTACAACCAATTGGGCTCGGTCGACGTCATCCTCGACTGCTTCGGCTACTACAGCCTCACTAGTTGACACAATGCCCGCCGTTCCCAGCATCGGCTGGGAGCGGCGGGCACCTTCCCAGGCTGCGCGAGCACTCGATTGGCATCGGCGATCCCGCAGGAAAGCTGCACAGTGAACGAACCCCTCTCGTTCTGTGCTTATGTGCCAGTAGGCACGAGGACTCTGCACTAGAAAGTAGCGGACAGCCGTCAGCCCGGGCGGCGTGCCACCACGCATACCGTGCCGCCACGTCGTAGCGCTACCTCGGCACCAGCGGCGACCAGGGCTACCGGAGTGAGCACCGCGGCCGAGACCAGAGTGGCCCATCGGCTACCGGAGTCTCCCTTCTCCCGCGCAGTCGATCGCCTGACGGACTGGTAGAGGTTAGGATGTCCAGGAAGTAACCCGACCAAACCGTGTAGCCAGCCGAAGGCCACTTGACCGCCNNGGCTCTAGTCCCTCTTCCTCGCAGGCGGTCACCAATCCCGCACCGGTCAAATGTGACAGGTGACGCGGAAGGTCGAGATGTAGCCACCGATTCCCAAATGCTCGCGCCTGGAGACTTGCGAAGTTGGGAACCGTCACGACCAAGACTCCGCCGGGAGCCAAACGCCGGCTTGCGTCAGCCACCGCTTGGCGGGGAGCAGGCAAGTGCTCAAGCGAGTGCCAAAAGACGATCGCCGCCCAGCCACCTTCGCAGTCGGCCACGGTTCCCGAACGGACGTCTGGTCGGTTCGACTTTCGCTCCAAGCCGGCGGCCTGCCTACCACGGAGGTGCAGGGCGTCTAGCATAGCTCCATCGCCACAGCCCACATCCAGCACGGGCCCAGGCGGACTCAATCCATCCACCCAGCGCGCCACCCGCCCGCGCAACGATCGCAGAATCCGATCTCCACCCGCTGAGAACCGGCCAGCGTCGGGGCGGTACCACACGGCGTATGCGCCCTCAAGCTCGGTCGGAGTCGGATGCGGCACTGTCGTCCCCATGCCACAATGCGAACAACGCATCACATAGTGAGGGCGCTCTCCGGGCGCCACGTCAGCTAATTGGGCGCCGCACCAAAGGCACTCGTTTGGTTGGCCGATCGAGTCCGAGGGGGTTTCAGGCCCCTGCTGCGCAACGCTCACCTCCGCCCACGAAGCGGTACCGGCTCGCCAGCCTGAGTATCGGGCAGTTGGGCTACGGAATCGATCGGAATTAAGTAGGAGCTACGACGCCAGCTGAGAGCATGCAGTCGGTACCCCACGGCAGTAGCAAGGACTCCCGCGCCATAGCGCATACTCGCGCGTAGCCCAATCGACGATGAGTCCGCCTCGTATCGAGTTGGGCAAGAGATTTCTCCGATTCGAAAACCCGCCGCGAGAACTTGTGCGAGTATTTGATTGTCGAATACGAAGTTATCCGAGAGCTCCATGAATCTAACCGAATTCAGCACCTCACGAGAATATGCTCGATACCCCGTGTGAAACTCCGACACTTTCGTGCCCAGCAAGACGTTTTCCGTCGCTGTCAGTATCCGGTTAGCGAAATACTTGTACCGCGGCATTCCCCCTCGCATGGCACCATTGCCCAGAATCCGCGAAGCGAGCACTACGTCGTATTCCCCAGACGCGATCATCGCCGCCAAGCACGGCATCAGGCGAGGCGAGTATTGATAGTCAGGGTGAACCATGACGACAATGTCGGCTCCGCGGGCAAGGGCGGTGCGGTAACAGGTCTTCTGATTGCCGCCGTACCCAACATTGCGCGGATGCCGCACAACGTGCAAGCCTAGTTTCTGGCCGAGCTCTGCGGTCGAGTCGGTGCTGGCGTCGTCGACAAGTAGAATGTCGTCTGCAATCTCACCATCGAGCTCGGCCACTGTCTGAGCAAGGGTCTGCTCTGCGTTGTAGGCAGGCAATACGACCGCCACGCGGCGCCCACCTATCACCTCGTGCCCCGAATAAGCGACGGTGAACTGGCGGAGGAGGGGCATCTTGCCCTGTGCGGCGCCGGGTTACGGAGCAAGTTGATCTCCAGACTAGTTCGGATCGCGTCTAGGCGGGTCCCAGACCCGTCCCTTCTCGACGTCAGAGGATTACTGACCCGCACTGTCACGAAGATTATCACGCCCACAGAAGCCACGATGAGGACCAGCTCGCGAGTCCCGGCGTTCTAGATGCGGCCGCTTCTGACCGCCTCCTGGATCCAAGGGATCACCTCGTCANNCTCGTCTAGGGAGGTTGGGGCTTCGTTTAGGGCTTTCGGATGCTCCATCGCCAAGAGAGTCGCTCGTGCGAGGTCAGCCCCGTACGTGAAGTGGCGAACATGGCTACAGTCGCCCAGGATGTGCAGGGGGTCCCGCCTCTTGAGCACTTTCTGAACCAGATCGGGAACTACGTGGTTCATCGCCAGTTTTACGTTGCCACTCGCGATCTCGATGTTTCCGAGCGCCCGCTGCTCCCCGATCCCCACACAGTTGAAAGGACGAACTATCGTGTATGGCAGTCCGTACTG
>PKXR01000063.1 GCA_003133485.1 Candidatus Dormiibacterota bacterium | reverse complement strand
GCCGGTGGTACCCGGGCAGTTGCGAGAGGTAGGCCTCCAGAGCCAGCACCACGACCTGCGCCCGAACTCGGCCCTGCCGGGTCTCGATTAGCGCCGGAGTCCCGGCCGTCACCTTCGTGACCCTCGTGCCCTCGTAGATCGTGGCCCCTCTCCTCTCCACCGCCTCCGCCAGGCCGCGCACGGCCCGGCCGGGGTGCAGGGTCGCCCCGTTGGGGGTGTAGAGGGCCGCCTCGACGCCCGCGACGTCGAGCCGCTGGCGAGCCCCGGCTCGGTCGAGCCAGACGTACTCCTCCCCCATCCCCGCTGCCTGGTAGGAATGGAGGTGCTCCTCCAGAAGGGGCAGCTGATACGGTCCGCGGGCCAGCAGCAGGACCCCGGATCTGTCGAAGGCCGCGTCGATCCCTTCGGCGTCCAGCGAGCGCCCCACCTCCTCGACCGTGCTGTTCAGCGCCCGCTGCACGGCGATCGCTCGCTCTCTCCCGAAGCGCTGGCTGAGTAGGTCGAGCCCTGCGTTCAGTTCCGGAACGCACCAGCTCCCATTCCTGCCCGAGGCTCCAAATCCGGCCGCCTCGCTCTCCAGGACGGCAATCTTGAGGGAGGGATCCCGGCGCTGGAGTTCGTAGGCCGTCCAGAGGCCGGTGAAGCCGGCACCGACGATGCCAACATCGACCTCGCGGTCACCCAGGAGCGCGGGTCTGGGCACTATCGGCCCGACGGATTCTAGCCAATAACTGATCGAGCTCAGGCCAGACGACCTGGCGGAGTCGGCTACCGCCACGACTTAGGCTTCCACTCCCGCCAACTCAGCCTCGGCGCCCGATGGCGACAGGTCATCCGGCGATCCTAGCCCGAATCCATCCCGCCTGAAAGGATTGTGCGCGCCGCACAATCCCAGCCGAATAACTGTGGCGGTCAGCGACATAGACGCTCTCCCCAGCGGTGACTAGAGTTGGCCCGCAATGGNNGCGCGAGGCGCGGGCCGAAGAGCCACAGCTCCGAGGCAACACCCTCAGCCTGTTCGACACCACGGCGATTGCGGTGGCGAGCGTCGCCCCCGCCTACTCCATCGCCGCCACGACCTTCCTTTTGGTAGCGGCGGTGGGGTTCGGATCGTCGGCGATCATCCTCATCAGCTTCTTCCCGGTGCTGTTCATCGCCTTGGCTTACTACTTCATGAACAGGAGAGACCCCGACTGCGGGGCTTCCTACGCCTGGCTCGCCAGGACCATGAACCCCTACGTCGGATGGTTCAACGGATGGATCCAGACGGCCGCCAGCGTCATCTTCTGCGTTGCTGCCCCGATCCTGGCCGGCACCAACACGCTGGCGCTGCTCGAGTCGTTGGGCTGGATTGGCAGCAAGGCTGCCGGGAGCACGCTGCTCACCGCCCTTGTCGGGCTGGCCTGGCTGATCATCGTCAGCGCCATGGTGATCTACGGGATCCGGCTCACCGCCAACTTCCAATGGGTCATGGTGGGGCTCGAGTATCTGGTGGTCCTAGCCTTCTCGATTACCGGTCTGCTGCGGGCCATCACCACCCATCCGGTCGGCTCTAGCACCTTCTCGCTGAGCTGGTTGAGCCCGGCATCAGTGGGCGGCATCAAGGGCCTCGCAGTTGGAGTTGCCCTGGGCGTCTTCTTTTTCTGGGGATGGGATACCGCGGTTAATCTCAATGAGGAGGCGGAAGAGGCCGACACCAATCCGGGGATCGCCGGCATCGTGAGCATGTTCATCTTGCTCGTGATCTTTCTGATCAATACCGCCTCGATGCAGTCACTGTTGCCGGTCCACACGATCGTCCACCAGGGAGGCAACGCCCTCTTTTACTTCGCCCAGAGACTGGCTCCCGCTCCCTTCAACTACCTGATGCTGCTGGCGATCCTGAGCTCCACCGTGGCAACCACCCAGACCACCCTGCTGCCCGCCTCGCGAGTCACCTACTCGATGGCCCGGGATGGCGTCTTCCCCAAGCTTTTCGGAAGGATCAGCGAGCGCTTTCACACCCCGGCCCAGGGGACCTTCGTCCTCTTCTTGATNNCACCTTCAGCAACCTGCTCGATGACATCGGGGTGCTGGTCGCCTTCTACTATGGAATCACCGGAATTGCCTGCACCTGGGCCTACCGAAAGATCCTGTTCGAATCGGCGACCAACCTAATCCTGGCCGGCATTCTGCCGTTGGTGGGCGGAATCTTCCTCTTCTGGGTCGCCTACCAGGTGATCGCCCAGTCCGGAGTCGGACCGTCGCTGCCGATCATCATCACCTTTGGGCTCGGAGTGCCGCTGGTGATCCTCGCCCGGCTCATCGGAAGTTCAGATTTCTTCCACAAGTCGATGGTCGCTTACGAATCGAAGTAGTCTGACTGCGCCTCCGGGTCGGGCGCGGGCCGGCTCAGGAACGGCGTTTGGCTTACCGCAGTGGGAAGAACAATGACCAGTACTAGAGGCTCTAAGCCCGTCGCTGCGGATCGGATCGCGACCCTCACCCAGCGCGAAGAGAACGTCTTTAAGGCTGCCCGGCAGAAGTCCCTGGAGCTCATGCACCGCGCCGAGCTCCACAGTCCGGGGGGCGTGCCCTCGTCCTTCCAGTCCAGCCCCCCCTTCCCGATCTTCATCGAGCGGGGCCAAGGGAGCTTGATCTGGGACGCTGACGGAAACGAGTACGTGGACTTTCACAACGGCTTCGGGGTCAATGTGGTGGGCCACGCCCACCCGAGGATCGTCGAAGCAGTCAGTCAAAGGATCTCCGAAGGCTCGCACTTCGCCCAGCCCGGGGAGGACTTCATCGTGGTGGCAGAGGAGCTGGCCAACCGCTTCGGCCTCCCCCAGTGGCGCTTCACCAACAGTGGCACGGAGAGCACGCTGGACGCGGTCAGGCTGGCGCGCGCCTTCACCGGCCGTGACGGGATCATGAAGATCGAAGCCAGCTACCACGGCCACCACGATTCCCTGATGGTCTCGGTCGAGCCCAGTCCCGAGAAGATGGGCCCCGCCGGCTCTCCCCACGCCGTGCCTCAGAGCGAGGGCATCCCCAAGGCGGTGGTTGATCTGGTAACCGTGGTGCCCTTCAACGACCTGGCCGCCACCGAGGCTGGGTTCCAGCGCCATCCAGGCCAGATCGCCTGCATCATCGTTGAGCCCACGATGATGAATGTGGGGATCGTCCTCCCTGAGACCGGATATCTGGCCGGGCTGAAGGAACTGGCCCACCGCTACGGGGCACTGCTGGCGTTCGACGAGGTCAAGACCGGGGTGACCCTGGCCCCCGGGGGGGCGACTGGCCGCTTCGGGGTGACACCCGACATCGTCTGCCTGGCCAAGGCGATCGGCGGAGGGCTTCCGTGCGGGGCAGTCGGAGGCCGGGAGGACATCATGAACCTGATTTCAGAGGGCCGGGTCAGCCAGATGGGCACCTTCAATGGGAACGCGCTCACCATGGCCGCCTCCCGGGCCACTCTCATCGAGATCCTGACCCCCATGGCGTACTCGCACTTCGACGCCCTCGGAGAGATCCTGCAGGGCGGACTTGACCAGGTGATTTCAGAGCACGAACTTCCCTTCAAGGCCATCACGATCGGAGCGAGAGGCGGGCTTACTTATCGCGCCGAGCGGGNNCGCAACTACCGCGACTACCTGGAAACCGACAAGTCGATGGCCTATTTGTCGTGGCTCTTCCAATCCAACCGCGGTGTGCTCATGGCCCCCGGTGCCGAGGAGAACTGGACTGTATCGGTTCAGCACTCCGAGAGCGATGTCCAGCGCTTCGTGGACAACTTCGCGGCCCTCGCGAAAGAGCTTCGCGACTAACGGGTCCGAAGTAGACCGTTCGATCTGTCACGCTCTTCCGGGCCAGAGCTCCGCGAATCCTTAGACCGATGAGCTGCCAGCGGGAGCCTCCATAGGCAAACCGGGTGGCATCGGCCCCCACCAGCTCGGTGAGCTAAGCTCGCCTTGAGGATGGGCGGATCCGGGCCCAAGGTCGGGCTAGCGGCGCCGACGATCGCACCGGTTCGGCGCCGAATCAACCGGCTCCCGGCCAGGCGAAATCCGGTCCACTCGAACCTCGGCCAGCTCCTTGGACCGAGCTGGTCGCGCCTGAGGCGNNTCGGCATCCTCGAACTCGTCTGAGACCTCGCCACCCTCCTGGACGGTGCCCTCCGGCAGGGCCTTGCCCTCTTCCAGGTAGCGCACGGCCTCCTCGCGAAGCTTGCGGTAGTAGTCGAGCC
>PKXR01000243.1 GCA_003133485.1 Candidatus Dormiibacterota bacterium | reverse complement strand
GCACCGCTCTGCTCACGGGCAGCGGCAGCGGCTTCTCGCTGGGCGACCTGCTGGTGGTGGTCTCGGCGCTGGCCTTCGCGGGTCAGATCGTGCTGCTGAGCCACACCCGCGGTTCGGTGGCGCAATTGGGAATGGTGCAGATGCTCTTCTGTGGTGCTGTCTTTCTCGCCTTGGGCACGACCAGCGGGGTGCCGTATCCGGCGATCTCAGGGCCGGTCGCGTGCGCCGTGGTCGTGACCGGGGTTATCGCCAGCGCCCTCGCGGTACTGGCCCAGACTTGGGCCCAGCAGAAAATGTCGGCCAGCCGAGCCGGACTGGTGCTGGCGGCGGAGCCGGCCCTGGCGCTCATGTTCGCGGTCGTGCTGACCGGGGAACGCTTGGATATGCTCCAGCTGCTGGGTGCCCTCATCCTGATCGGGGCAATCTTCGGACACGAAATTGTCTGGAGCAAGCCGCTGAATTAGACCGATCGAACGGCGCGAGAGCGCGTTCCGACCACCCATATACTCGGGCCATGGTTAGGGTCACTCGGCAGCCGACGATCCCGCGGGTCGAATACGCGCTGTTGGGAGGGTCCGGGACCGGGACTCAGGGGTCGCCCGAGCTTGAGCGCTCGGTGCGAATGGTCCACCGGGACCTGGTCTTTCCTACCCCCTTCGGAGACACCCCGCCGATCACCCACTTCGAATTGCCGCTCGACTCGGGGGGTGTGCGGCCGGTTCTCTTCTGCCGACCCTATGCCGGGCTGGCTGGACCGATGGCGGCTCTTCCCAGTCATCAGCGGGCGCAGCAGGTTTTGGCGCTGTTCTGGGTGCTGCAAAAGGCCGGGGTGACCCGAGTCGTAGCCGAGTCCGGCGCCGCCAGCATCACGCAGCACTTCCATCCGAGGGACCTGGTGGTGCCCCACGACTTCATCGACTTCACCCACCAGCACGGCGGCCAGCTGCAGCCGGGGATGATCCTGGTAATGCGGGAGCCGTTCTGCCCGGAGATCCGCGAGGCGCTCTGGCTCCGGGCCCGGCAGTTCGCCGCTGACAAGGCGACCAGGGCCTTCAACCGAGCGGTACTCGTCACCGTGGAGGGCCCCCGGCTGGAGACCGCTGCCGAGGTCGCGGCACTNNATTGGGGCCTGTTTTGGCTCGGTGGAGATGGTGCTGAACTACGCCGAAGGAGTCCGTCCGGAGTGGGACTTCGAGCTGCTCCGGGCGATCGTCAGAGAGGGCGCTGAGGAGCTGGGCCGGGTTGCTCTCGACGCCCTGCTCGCTCTGCCTGACGAGCCGCAGTGTGTCTGCACTAGTTACCGGCAGTCGGTTCCGGCACTGGCCGAAGTGGTCGCCGAGTCGGCGTGAACTCCGGCCGCGAGCTCCCCACCGTGGGCAGCCCAGAACCGGAGGCGGTGAAGGGCATGTTCACCGGCTTGGCTGCTCGCTATGACCTGCTCAACTCGGTCCTGAGCCAGGGACAGGACCGGCGTTGGCGGCGGCGCGCCGCGCAGCTGACCAGGGCACAACCGGGGGACCGAGTCCTTGATGTCTGCACGGGCACGGGAGCGCTGGCCGCCCTCCTGAGGGGCCGGGTCGGGCCCGAAGGAGAGGTGATCGGGGTTGACCTCACCGAGGCCATGCTGGAGGTCGCGAAGTCTCGAGTTCCGGAAGTCCGTTTTCTCGTCGGGGACGCCTGCCAGCTGCCTTTCCCCGACGGATCTTTCGCGGCCGCCACTATGGCCTTTGGGCTCCGCAACATCCACGATCGGCAGCTGGCCCTCCGGGAGCTGGCTCGGGTCCTGCGCCCCGGCGGCCGGGCGGTGATCTTGGAGTTCAGTCAGGTCCACCCGATCCTTCGTCCCGCGTACGCCTGGTACAGCCGGCGGCTGATCCCGCCGATCGCCAGGCGTATTCTGGGGCGGGACAGCGCCTACCGCTACCTCACCGACTCCATTGCCGACTTCGCTGCTCCGGAGGTGGTCTCAGAGTGGATGCGGGAGTCGGGCTTTCGGCCGCTGCGCGTGCACCGAATGACCGCCGGGATCGTCGCGATTCACGCCGGGAGGCTCCCCGTTCGGGGACTGGCCTAGCTCTTCGGCGGCGCAGCCGGGGACTGAGCGATCAGCAAGCTAACCGCCTCGGCGACCAAAGCCGGTCGGTCCGCGCCCTCGAGCTCGTAGGTGAGCTCGTAGGTGGCCAAAACCCCCTCTGGTGGGCGGTCTTTTACACCGATCACTCTGGCGCGCAGCCGGACCCGGCCGCCAGCGGGTACAGGGATGAGGAAGCGGAGTCGATTGAGACCGTAATTGATGCTGGTGGCGCCCTGGCGCAGCCGGGTCAGCTGATCCATCAGCATTGGGGTCAGTGAGAGGGTCAGGTAGCCGTGGGCGATGGTCGAGTGAAACTCGCTGGCCGCCGCCCGCAGCGGGTCGACGTGAATCCATTGATGGTCTCCGGTGACCTCGGCAAAGGCGTCGATCCGCGCCTGATCGATGGTCGTCCACTCACTGGGGCCAAGCGTCGTCCCGACCGCCTGACGGAGATCCTCGATCGTCCTGGGCAGCACCGTCATATGTGATGCCGTACCTTACAGTGAGGCGGGGGTGAGGCGACTTGAAACCGGCACCATTTAGGGCGGGAGCAGAGAGATCCAGATGATTCGGGCACTGGTGCTGGCGGGCCGGCGGCAGGCCGAGGACCTGACTCCCTGGCTCGACTACATGGGACGCACCGGCAGCATCGAGGCCGAGATCACCGATGACCTGAGCACGCTGTCCCGCCTTGAGGGTTACGACGTGATCGTGGCCCACCCTCCCGAGGGCGAGCTGGTCCCAGCCGCGGAAGCTGGCCTGTGTGAGTTCGTACGACGCGGCGGAGGATTCCTAGGCCTGCACTGCACTAACGCCACCTGGGCCTCCGCCCACGATTACCTGGATTTGGTAGGCGGTCGCGCCGCTGGTCGGTTGCCCAAAAGCGAGATCGTCAGTCAGGTCAACGACGGAGGCCATGACATCACCCGGCGACTGGCAGGATCCCTGACTCTGCACGACTCCTGCTATACCCAGCCCGAACCCCCGGCGGACTGCCAGGTGTTGCTGAACACCACTTGGCAGTCGCGAAGGCTCCCCGTCGCCTATGTACGCCAGCCGGGCGCAGGCCGGGTTTTCTACTGGGGTATGGGTGAGTCGGCGGCCACGTTTAGGGACCCGGACGTGCAGGAGATGCTCTACCGCGGGGTGCGCTACGCGGCCGGTCAGGTAGAGCGTCCATTCGTGGGCATCGGGATGCTGGGGTTTGGGGCCATCGGGGCCGACCACGCCGCCGCCATCGGCGCGGTGGCGGGCCTCAAGCTGTTGGCCATCGCCGACCAAAAAGCAGAGCGAGTGGCCGCCGCCCGGCGGCACTCGCCGGAGATCGCGGCGGCTGTCGACCTCGCCGGCCTCGTGGCGGCGGAGGGGGTGGAGCTGGTGATCATCTCCACTCCTCCCAACACCCACGCGGCCCTCGCCGAAAAGGCCCTGCGCGCCGGCAAGCATGTGGTGCTGGAGAAGCCGATGTGCCTGACCGTCCAAGAAGCGGACCGGCTGGTCGGGCTGGCCCGGGAGTCGGGCCGAACCTTGACCGTGTTTCAGAACCGGCGCTGGGATCCCGACTTTCTAGCGCTTCAAGCGGCCATTCAGCGGGGCGAACTCGGTTCGGTCTTCCACCTCGAGGCCTTTGTGGGAGGCTTCGGCCACCCCTGCCATTTCTGGCATTCCCACGCGCCGATCAGCGGGGGAGTTATCTTCGACTGGGGATCGCACTATCTGGACTGGATCCTCCAGCTCATTCCCAGTGAGGTGGTGCGGGTGGCCGCGACGCGCCAGAAGCTGGTCTGGCAGGACGTCACCAACGACGACCATTTTGAGCTCCGGATGACCTTCGCCAGCGGCGCGGAGGCGGTCTTCATGCACTCCGACATCGCGGCTGCCCGCAAGCCCAAGTGGTACGTGCTGGGCACAGGTGGCGCCGCGGTTGGCCACTGGCGGGAGGGTCGGATCACGAGCCGGGGTCCTACCGGCCTGGTGGTGGAGGAGCGGCTTCCGGTCACCGACCTGCCCTGCGAGCTGCACATTCTGCGTCCCGACGGCTCAGGCGAGAGTCACGACCAGTTGTTATCGCTGCCGGCCGCACCGCCTCAGGCCTTCTACCGCAACCTGGCCGGGCACCTCCTCGCGGAGGAGCCGCTGGCGGTGACTCCAGAGTCCGCGCGCCGCAACATCGCGGTGATGGAGGCGGCCACCCGTTCCGCGGAGTTGGGGCAGCCACTCGAACTCAGGGTATGACCGCGGCACCACTCAGGTGGGGAATCCTCGGTGCCGCAAACATAGCCCAGAAGGCCGTCATGCCGGCCATCCAGGCGGCGGGAGGCGAGCTGGTGGCACTCGCCAGCCGGGATCTGGATCGGGGCCGGGAACTCACCGCAAGGTTTCAAGTCCCGCAGCTCTGCCTGAATTACCAGGANNTGGGCCCTGCAGGCGGTGGCCGCCGGCAAGCATGTTCTCTGCGAGAAGCCGCTGGCGCTCACTGCCGCCGAAGCTGGGCAGATGCGGGACGCGGCCCAGGACCGTGGGGTGGTGCTGGCGGAGGCGGTGATGTATCGCTACCACCCGAGGTGGCGAACGGTGCACCGGGTGATTAACGACGGCGAGATCGGCACCCTTCGTCACCTCCAGGGGAGCTTCACCTTTCCCCTGGGTCCTCCCCCTAACATCCGCTGGGATCGGGAGTTGGGGGGAGGAGCCCTCTTCGACGTCGGTTCCTACCTGGTCAGCGCCTGTCGGTGGCTGGCGGGGGAGCCCATCAGGGTGCTGGCCCGGGAAAATCAGCGGCACGAGGTGGACAGCGACGGCTCGATGCTGCTGGAGTTCGCCGGCTCCGACGGACCCATCTCCGCCGAGTTGGCGTACAGCTTCGAGTCGGCCGAGAACCAGAGGCTGGAGGTGATCGGTACCACCGGTTCTCTGCTCATCCCCAAGCCGTTCAGTGCCTGGATCGGAGAACAGATCCCGCTTTCTTTGAGCCGGCAACCCGCCGGTCCCAACGAGCTCATTTCGACCCCCGCCGCCGATCCCTACCAGGAGATGGTCGAGTCCTTCACCGCCAGGGTTCGCGGCGGGCCTAAGTTGCCCACTGAGCCGGAGGACTCTGAGCTGGGACTGCGGGTCCTGGACGCGGCCCATCGGAGCCTGGCCAGCAGTAGCTGGGCGCGGCCCTAGGCGTCGGTCAGCCGCGGAGCTCGATTTGGCAGCTGGGGCCCGAGACCAACAGCCCAAGTTCGCCGCTGGCGGGAAGGTAGGGCGAGGCGAGCTTTGCGCATGAGGTGAGCGACCGAGGTGTCCCGATGGAGGAGGGCCAGGAAACCAGAAGCGTCCGGTCCGATCCCGGGTCGTGCACCGAGGCCGTCAAGGTCGCGGTCTTGGTCTCGTAGCGAAGGCGGGAGAGAATCCCCGGTGCCGACCGGACAAACGGCTGGGCCAGCACATCCAGCCAGGCCGTGTCGGGCGGACCATCACCTTTCTTCACCCCCCAGCCCCCTAGGTCGTTCCACTGCCACCAGGCCCACCCTGTCAGGTACTGATTGGACAGGGCGATCTCGGCTCGGGCCCAGGAGGCGGCGATGGAACGGTGATGGTCGATTCCGAGCTCTCCGACCCAGAAGGCGGCGGGGAGCTGGTTGGCCTCCTTGACCCCTTGCTTCAATTCGGCCCGGAGCGGCGCTTGGTTCCCCTGGAAGGTGGGAGGCAGAATGCTCCCTGAGTAGAGGTGGGTGGAGTAGATGAGGTTCCGAACTGCCAGGGGACGGATGGCGGTGGGGAGGTCGCCGAAGAGGTCGCCCTCGACGATGAAGAGGTGGTTGGGGTCCACCCGGGCCAGATCCTTGATCCCGGTGGCGTAGAAGGGCCAGAGAATGTGCGTCTCGAAGATCGCGGGCGGCACCGGGAAGGGGTGCGGCTCGTTGTACAGGTCGTAGCCGGCGACGGCCGAGTTGCCCCGGAACTCGGCCGCGACCTTGGCCCAAGCCTGCCAGTAGAGCTTCTGCCAGTTGGGATAGATCCAGAAGTAGGCGAGGGCGGCGTTCACCGCCGGAGAGACATGCCGCTGCCAGGCCGGGCTCAAGAAGGGAAGCTTCAGGTCGGGGACCGCCGGCACCGACAGCCACGCGGGGGCCCCGCTCCCACCAAAGGCCACCCCGAAGTCTTCCGTATGCATGTCGAGCACCACGTAGAGGTGGTGGCGGGCACATAGGGAGACCAGGCTGGCAATCCGCTTCAGGTAACTCTGGCTGAATCGCCCCGGAGCTGGTTCCAGTCGTGACCAGGAAATTGGCAACCTGACGACGTCGAACCCCTCGGCCTGCATCAGGGCGGCGTCACTCTCGGTCATTTGCGAAGGGGTGGGTGAGCCGCCGACCTGGAGGAGCGCGTCGTCGTTGAACCCCCTGAGCAGGACCGCGCGTCCGGAACTGTCCACGATCTCGCCGTCGCGAGCGGACAGCCAAGGCAGGGCTCCAGCCGCGGGACGGTCTGGATCGACTTTGACAGCGAGGGCCGGCAACGGCAAATACACCACCGCAGCCACCGCCAGCACCAGACCTAACAGCGTGCTCCACTGCGACACCCCACCGGCGCGCTGGCGCCGGGGCGATCTCAGCAGTCGGTACAGCACCTAGCGATTGTGTCGCACTGGCCATGGTGGCCCGGCCCGCGGCAGGGGAAGTGCTCGGGGCGGCTCATTCGGATCCCACCTCCGAGTGGGGGGTTGTGCCGCGGAACGAAATGAAGCCCTCGATCACGGCGCCACTTCGCGCGTTCACCAAGACGGCGTCCAGATCGATCTGACCCGGCACCTCGGCATCCCCCACCGTATTTGAGTTGGGATTCAAGAAGACGATCCAGCAGAGCTTGCCGGGCGGGGAGAGCCCTGACCCGTCTGCTCCCACCACGGTGGCTAAGACCGCCTTCTCCAACTCTGCCTGCGGTTGGGATTTGGTGGCCGCTGCCACGGCTGAGCTGCGCGCGATCGCCGCCTTCCCGTGAGGGGTCTGGAGCGTGAGCCCGCTGTTCGCCATGATCGTCTCTTCGCTCGGAAGGACGCCCAGCCCGTTGGGAACTGGGGTCACGTGGGTGGTGACCAGGGTGACGGCGGCGACCAGCGCCAGGACCAGGACCAGGGCGAATGGGCGCCACCGCCGACGGGCCGGCCCACCGGGGGCAGGGCTCCTCCAATGCACGGTGGAATCATCGGACACTGGGAGCGCCCCGGTGGTTTCCGCGTCGACCCCGCGTTTGGGGGGTGCCCGGCTGCGGTACGGTAGGGCTAGCGGGGTCGCACTTAGCGGCGCCCGGCTTCAGCGCTACGGAGGTTCGCAGACTCTATGGCCAAGACCGTTGGAATCGACCTAGGCACAACTAATTCGGTGGTGGCTGTCATGGAGGGCGGAGAGCCGGTGGTCATCCCCAACACCGAAGGCGGTCGCACCACCCCCTCGGTCGTGGCCTTCACCAAGGGCGGGGAGAGGCTGGTGGGCCAGCTGGCCCGGCGTCAGGCGGCTGTCAACCCCGAGAACACCGTCTATTCAATCAAGCGCTTCATGGGACGGCTCTTCAACGAGGTTGAGGGCGAGCGCAAGATCGTTCCCTACCAGGTGGTGTCTGGCAAGGACGGGCGCGCCGAGGTGGACGTGGAAGGTACTAACTACACCCCCGAGCAGATCTCGGCCATGATCCTGCAGAAGCTGAAGGGGGACGCTGAGGCGTACTTGGGGGAGAAGGTCACCGATGCGGTGATCACAGTGCCTGCGTACTTCAACGACGCCCAGCGGCAGGCGACCAAGAATGCCGGCCAGATTGCAGGACTAGACGTGCTTCGGATCATCAACGAGCCCACCGCGGCCGCGCTCGCCTACGGTTTGGACCGCAAGGAGTCGGAGAAGATCCTAGTATTCGACCTCGGCGGCGGTACCTTCGACGTCTCCATCTTGGAAGTCGGGGAGGGTGTCTTCGAGGTCAAGTCAACCAATGGCGACACCCATCTGGGTGGCGACGACTACGACCGCCGCATCGT
>PKXR01000065.1:5339-5665 GCA_003133485.1 Candidatus Dormiibacterota bacterium | reverse complement strand
GGTCGAGACGGCCGCCGAAGGAGCAATTTAGTGGCAGACACGATCAGCGACATTTCAATTCCGGTGGGTGCGGTCGCGAGTCCTGCCCGTCCCGCCCGGGTGACGATCGTGCCTCTGGCGGGACTACCGTTCGTGGCCGCCGCCCTCGCATTCTTGGTCGTGGCCATTGCCGGCAACTGGCTATGGGCACTCGATTTCCTGCACGTCGCCGGCGGTGGTTTGTGGACTGGAATCGATCTCTTCGTGGGTCTGGTGATCGGGCCTATCATCGGCCGGATGTCGGTCCCCGCCCGGGTTGAATTCTCCACCCGGTTCATGCCGAAGAT
>PKXR01000065.1:0-5328 GCA_003133485.1 Candidatus Dormiibacterota bacterium | reverse complement strand
ACTTACCCCAACCACTGGTGGCTGGTGGGCTCATTCATCGTGGTGGGAGTGATGGCGGTCATCGCGCTCGGGCTGCTGGAGCCGGCCAACCTGGCGGTCCTGTTTGAGCTGAAAAAACCCAAGCCGAACGGCCTGCTGATCGCCAAGCTGATGCGCCGATTCATCTACACCGCCGGGGTCACTGGCTTGATGCAGGTCGCCACCCTGATCATCATGTCCCGGATCGCGACTTGGTGAGCGAGCAGGTCTCGGCGCCCGCCCGCCGTCTGCCTCCCGTCGTGGAGACGGCGGTTGGCTCTCTGGCCCTGGTGATCGCCGGAGGGATCTACCTGGCTGCCTATCTCCCCCGCCAGGCACCGCTTCCTCTCCCGGTCGCCCTGATCAGCCTCTCAGCGATCTTGCTACTCGCTGCCGTCGCCATGCTCCTGCGCCTGAGTGAATTCGCCTGGGACCGATTCTTCCAGGTCAGCGGCTGGGCCTTGGTGGCCTACTTGGTGATCGCCGGGATGATCGAGTTCGTCCTCCTGGTCGACCAGACCAGAGGTGCCTTGCTCATCCTGATGACGATCACCCTGGCGATCTTCGCCCTCGACATCCCGATCGTGCTCGGCTTTTCGGTGGCCCTCCATCAGGAGGTCGGGAGCCGGCCGTCGGTCTAGCCCCGTTTTCAACACCACTCGGCATGGTGGGCGCCGAGGCAACAGCGGCAGTCCTGGCCGGCGGAGCCATCACCGACCCGATGCTGCCCTCATGTCCGGCGCAGCTGGTCGATCGTCCTGGAAAGATGCGCCCAAGATAAGCAAATGGTCTACAGATCCCAGGGGTGGTTCACCCTAGCCTCCAGCGAACGTGCCTATACCCCGATGCCGGACCCTGAGAGGCGGAGGTGCTCGGAACCGAGTTCCTCAACAAGGTGCCGCTCTTCGCGAATCTCTCGGGACGGGATTACCGCAACTTGGCCGACGCAGGCGATGAAATTAGCTACCCGTCGATGAGCGAGCCAACCTCATTGAGCGACTTCCCTGTTGGGTTTTTCGTGGTCGCCGAGGGACGGGCCAGCGTCGCTGGCCGAAGGCGGGGTTCGATCGTCCATGGGACCCCGCAAATGGTTCGGCGAGCTGGCACCCCTCGGCGGCGGGCCGCGCACCGCGGTCGTCACTGCCGAGACCGAAATCTGCTGTCTAGGACTCGCTCGGTGGGAATTTCGGGCACTTCGGATTGCGGCGGTGTGGACCACCTGCGTAAACAGTCAGGCGGATGTCAACGAGCCTCCTGGCGAGGACCGTGGCGAATCACTTGTTGGGGTCGAGTCCCCTTATGTAATCTGTCCAGATGTCGAAGATACGTCTGGATGCCATCTCGTTGGACTGTACTGATCCTGGACCACTGAGCACCTTCTGGGCGGATCTGCTGGGCGGACAGATCGTTGTCACCTCCGAGGAAATTGCCGTGGTCAAGCTCGACCATCTCTTGTTGACCGCGATGCGGGTAGAGAACTACGTCCCGCCCACTTGGCCGACGGGGTCGGTGCCGAAGCAAGGGCACATTGATCTCGACGTTGATGATCTTGACGACGCCGAGAGTCGAGCGATCTCCCTCGGCGCCGTGCGGGCGCAATCACAACCAGAACCCGAGAGCTATCTTGTTCTCCTCGACCCGGCTGGACATCCCTCTTGCTTGTCCTTGTCGGCCAACTTCCCCAAGTGACGACGATCCGGGGCCTTGGTCGTGAGCGGGTTCCAGTAGCAGGGTCCGCGAGCGCGTAGCGGGGGTCCGCCAGTCTTTGGTTGTTCAACGACCGAAGATGGAGGACCCCCGTGGAGACTGACCCGACGCGCGCGATCGAGTGGATAGTGGGACTTCCGGAGATCACCTTCCTCGGGTCCACAAGGAGACACTCGGCCACCCGGGACAGAAGTCCGATCCCCTCTACGGGTGCCGGCGCCTGCTCACCAAGGCGAAGGAGCGGCTCGACGAGAAGGGGACCGAGAAGCTGATGGGGTTGCTCCGGGCCGGTGATCCGAATGGCGATGTTGCAACACTCTGGGCAGCGAAGGCAGCCGTCCGGGAGCTCTACGCCCACGCCGATTCCGAAGTCGCCCCCGAGTGGGTGACCCAGCTCGGACACGACCTGCGGGACGCCGACTATCCGATCGAGGCCCGCTCCCTCGGACGCACCCTGCTCCGTTGGAGGCGCCAGATTGCCGCCTGGCGCGAGGCGCACGTCAGCAGCGGACCGACCGAGGCAGTCAACAACTTGATCAAGCGGGTGAAGCGGGCGGCCTCCGAGTTCACCGGCTTCCGAAACGACCGGATCCGGTCACTGCTCTACGCCGACAAGCCCAACCGGACCCTGCTCGCGACGGTCACACCCCGCTGATTTCCGAAGAGTCGAATTTCGCGCGTTTCTAAGCAGCAGCTCGACGTCAGCTGGATACTCCTCGAGACGATCGCCAAGCGTTTTTGCTAGGTCTAACGTCCTCCGCGGCGGGAAGCCGCGCGTGCGGACTCCAAACAGTCTCGGAAATGGGGCGAAACCGCACCGGGCAACCGCGCGTCGCTGGAGCTTCTGACCAGCTTCAGGCGGGAATGCTCTCCTCTCCTGCCAGTGACCTAAGGCGCTCAAGACCGGGTCGGGCCTGCAGGCGCTCGAAGATCTCGCGAGCCTCGGCTCGGAGCGGAACCGCCTTGTCCTGACGGCCCCGGGCGATCAGCCACTCCGTGTGGTCGGTGAGGGCGACGGCGAGGTCAAAGGGCGTGCCGAGGTCGCGGAACCCGGCCTCGGCGGATTCGAACCCCGGCTCGACCACCTCGTGCTCCCCAACCATCGAGGACACCCGGGCCGAAAGCCTGGCTGCCTGCGCGCGGAGCCAAGGCGCGACCTGGCCCGACCGGGCCGCTCTCACGATCCCCAGCAGCTCACCAGCTTTGCCATGGTCACCGAGGTCAAGTGCGGCTTCGACCGCTTGCACCAGCGCCATCTTCACAAATGGGTTCGTCAGGCCAAGCCCATGCTCGGCCCGCGCCGCCAGAACCTCCTCGGCCGCCGCCAGCGCCTCGGCCGCCCGGCCCTCGGCGCGAAGGACCTCGGCCGTGGCTATGGTGAATCCCACCCGAATCTGACTGTCCTCCGAGCTTTCGGCCCAGCGCAGCGAATCGAGCAGGAGCCGGGCCTCGCCTGCGTCCCCTCGACCTACGTGAAGAGAGGTCAGGGCGAGGAGGTGGGAAGCGGCGAACTCCAGCGATGCCAGCTCCTCCGCCCCTCGCGCCTCCTCGGCCCGGGCCAGGGCGTCCTCCCACTTCCCGAGCGCGACCATTACGTAGAGGGCGCCGGCGAGCGTGGCGAGTTCCGAGAATCGGTCACCGACCCGCCGGTATAGCTCCAGTTGCTGCTCGCCTAGGGCCAGCGACTCGGCCCAGCGATCCTGCGACACCATCACCACCCCGAGGTTGTTATAGGCCCGCTGCGCCGCCGCGGTCAGGCCATTCTCGAGGGCCACCTCAAGGGCGCGCCCTAAGAGAAGGCCGGCCTCGTCGAGGCGGTCGCTGCGCATGAGGACGACCGCTTTACTGCTGAGTGCCTGGGAGTACACCTCGGGTAGCTCAAGGTGCTCGGCGAGTTCGAGGGCCTCTTCGAGAAGAGGCGCCGCTTCCCCATGGCTTCCTTGGAGCGCGAGAAACCTCCCCAGCTGGGCTGCCACCAAGGCGAGGTCGGGGTCAGGCTCATCCCCAGCCAGCCCCGCATACGCGGCCTTCATTCGCTCGACGGCCTGATCAGCGTGCCCCCGGACCCACTGCACTCCAGCCAGACGGGCTTGGACCCTCGCCGCCGTGCGGGCCTGGCCAGCCTCCTCGAACAACCTGGTGGCCTCCACGTAGCGGGTGGCGGCCTCCTCCGGCCGTCCTCTCTTCTCCGCCATTTCACCAGCTCTCTCGGTCAGGGCCGCCCGCTCCGGCTCCGAATCGCTCAGCTCGGCCGCCTTCTCGAAGGCAGACTCCGCTTCCTCCGCGGCGGCCAGTGCGGCCGCCCTCTCTGCCGCCCGCACCAGCATCTCGCGAGCCTTGCCCTTGATCTCCTGGGCGTCCGGGGCGTCCGGGTCCAACCGCCATGCCTCCAGATAGTGCGAGGCCACAACCTCCACGATCTCCTCGGCATCGGAGCTCCAGCCCCCCTCGAGATAGGTGGCCACCGCCAGATGCTTGGCCCGTCGCTCCCTTCTTGGCTGGGTCTCGTAGGCGACCGTTCGCACCAGGTCCTGGAGGAACCCGTACTGGCCGCGCTCGGGCGACCGGGGATCGGCCTGGACTGAGAGGACCTCCTTAGCCACCAGGGAGGTAAGCATCGGCTGGAGCTCCTTCTCGTCATGGCCGGAGAGGGCAGCCAGCCCCTTGGTGGTGAAGGTCTTGCCCAGGACCGAGGCGTCCTGCGCCAACTGCCTCTCCTCAGGGGGCATCCCGTCCAGGCGAGCCGCGATCAGGGCCTGGAGTGTCTCGGGGACCTCCAGGGTCTCGATCTGGCCGGAGGGCCGGTAAGCCGAACCTTCTTCGACCAGGAGTCCTCGATCGAGGAGCATCCGTACCGTCTCCACCGCGTAGAGGGGGATGCCCTCCGCTCGACTCCGGATGCGCTCGACGAGCGGCTTGGGCAGTCCCGGCACCAGCCCAGTGAGAAGCTTGTCCATGTCCGCTGGCGAGAGCGGCTCGAGGTGAATCAAGGTGGCGTTGCGCGTGGACGCCGCCAATCCGGCGGCGGGCACGTCAGGGCGGACCAGGCTCATGACGAAAATGGGGTAGGCCCGGGACCACTCCATCAGGTAGGCGACGAACTCCAGCAGCGAGGGATCGGCCCACTGCATGTCCTCGAACACCATCAGCACCGGGCTCTGCTCGGCCAGGCGTTCGAAGAAGAGTCGCCACGCCGCGAACAGGTCCTGCTTGTCGGGGGCGGTCCGATCCTCCAAACCGATCAGGTGCGCCAGGCGGGGAAAAACGAAGCGGCGGTCCTCGGCATCGGGGACGTTTTCGTCCACCGCAACCTGGAGCTTGGTCAGGGCCGACTCGCGGTCCTCTGCTTCCAGAATGCCGGATCTGCCTCGGACCATCTCCCCTAAGGCGAAGTAAGTCACGCCTTGCCCGTAGGCCAAACACCGGCCCCGATGCCAGAGGTAGCCCGAGGTCAATCCGTCCATGTATTTGAAGAATTCCCAAGCCAGACGGGACTTGCCGATGCCCGCGATCCCGGTCACCTGCACCAGATGAGCCCGCCGGTCCTCGGTGCAGGCGTGAAACACCTCCTTGACCCGCCTGAGCTCGCGGTCCCGGCCCACG
>PKXR01000158.1 GCA_003133485.1 Candidatus Dormiibacterota bacterium | reverse complement strand
GAGTTGGAAGCCAGGTCCCGCGGGGTGATGATGATGCCGATTCCCAAGGCTGGGACGCTGATATCCGTCTCGGGGCGGGAGATGGTGCTGGGGCTGCCCGGAGTTGATGGCGTCGAGGTGTCGGTGCCTTTGGGAGGGCGCATCGTGCCGCTCCCTGAAGGCGACAGGTACCTGGGCTTCATCTTCGCCCACGGACGCGACGCCCGAGAAGTGACCGCCCAGCTCCGGACCGCCAACCGGGAGCTGGGGATCTTGATCGGGGACTAACCGCAGCGGCCTCCGGCCCCGGTGCCGATCGCTGGCCGGACTAGCTGGTCGTGGCCGTCACATTCCCGCCTGGCCCGGACGCGCCGGCTTCGGCCGACGCCGGTCAGACCAAGACCGAGCTGTTGAACCAGCTGACCCAGGGGGTGCTGGAGCTGACCTCGTCGACGGCCTGGGCGACCTGGCTCACGACGAGCCGCCAGTTCCACCGGTACAGTTTTCAGAATCAGGTCCTGATCTTGAGGCAGCGACCGGACGCCACCTGGGTTGCCGGGTACCGAGGCTGGCTGACTCTGGGCCGCCAGGTCCGCCAAGGCGAGCGGGCGATCAGGATTTTGGCGCCCTGTCTCGCGGTGCGGGAAGCCGCCGGCGGCGAGGATGAGACGCCGCCGGCGCACCTGGGCTTTCGGGTTGCTCGCGTCTTCGACCTCAGTCAGACCGATGGAGTGGATCTGCCCCAGCCGGTGAGGACCCTGGCGGGGGAGGGGTTGGGAGCTGAGCTGGCCCGGCTGGCGCAGCGGGCCCTGGAGCTGGACTTCCAGGTCCAGTTCACCTCTCTCTGGGGCAGCCGGAACGGGGATTGCTCGCATGCCCTCCGCCGGATCCGGGTCCGGCAGGAGCTGTCCGCAGCCCACAAGCTCAAGACCCTGGCCCACGAGCTGGCCCACGCGGTGTTGCACGGGCCCGATTTCCGCGACTCCAGGGCGCTCGCCGAACTGGAGGCGGAGAGTGTCGCCTACCTCGTCTGCCAGGAGTTCGGGGTCGACAGCTCCCGCTACAGCTTCGGATATGTGGCGACCTGGTCGGGGGGCGGGCCGGAAGCTGCCCGACTGATCTCCGCGACAGGTGGCAGGATCCTGCGCGGGAAGGACGCCGTCCTACAGCGCCCGTGCCTCCAACCGCGGCGTCACGGTGACGTGGGCTGACCGGGCCCCGGCCCAGATCTCATTTGCTCCGCCGACCACCCCCAGCCCGTCTCCAGCTGGGAGTGCCACCGAGATCGCCGGCGCCCCGTCTGGACTGGGGACCCCGCCGCTCCTCCCGCTGGTTCCCTTAACCGATTCTTAATCCCCCTCCTAAAAGACTGGACCCGTGTCGCAGACGACCGTCGCCAGGGGGGTGATCGAGGCCCTCGACGAGGCGCCGATGAGTCGCTTTCATCTGCGAGCAGTGCTCACTGCGGGCACGGGATTTTTCACCGATGCGTACGACCTGTTCATCATCGGTACCGCTCTGGCCTTGATCAAGGTCGAATACCATCCCTCGGCGATCGTGATCGGTCTGGTGGGGAGCACCGCTCTGCTGGCGGCCTTTGTTGGGTCCACGGTCTTCGGTCGAATTGCGGACATCTTCGGCCGCAAGAAGATCTACGGCTTGGAGGCGGCGATCATGGCAGTCGCCGCGGTGGGCAGCGCGCTGGCCCCCAACTTGGAGTGGCTGATCGCCTGGCGGTTTGTCCTGGGCATCGGGATTGGGGGCGACTACCCCGTGAGTGCGGTGCTGATGAGCGAGTACGCCAATCGCAAGAACCGCGGCCGGCTGGTGAGCATGGTCTTCTCCATGCAGGCCCTGGGGCTGATCGCCGGACCCTTGGTGGCGCTGGTGATCCTCGGTTTGGGGGTAAACCACGACATTGCCTGGAGGCTGATGCTGGGGCTGGGGGCAATCCCCGCGCTGGCCGTGATCTACCTCCGCCGGACCCTGCCCGAGTCCCCTCGCTATGTGGCCCAGGTCCAAGGCCGGGCGGCCGACGCGGCAGTCGCGATGCGCCGCTACACCCGGGGCGTGGTTGACGCCGGGACCCAGCTGGCCAGCCGGCAGATCAAGCTCGGGCTGCGCCAGTTCCTCTCCAACCCTCGCTACCTGACGCTGCTCTTGGGCACAGCAGGGTGCTGGTTCATGTTCGACTACGCCTTCTACGGCAACACCATCTCCACGCCCTTGATCCTGAAGGCCGTAGCGCCCCACGCCAGCCTGATAACCGATACCGCGATTGCCCTCTTAATCTTCACCGTGGCGGCTGCTCCGGGTTACCTGCTGGCCTTTATGACGGTGGACCGGATCGGCCACCGACGGCTGCAGTTCATCGGCTTCGCGGTGATGGGCTCCGCCTTTCTGGCCATCGGGGTAATCCCCGGGCTGACCACTCTGATCGTGCCCTTCCTTTTGATCTACGGGATCAGCTACTTCTTCACGGAGTTCGGCCCCAACACGACGACCTTCCTCATGGCCAGCGAGTTGTACCCGGTCTCGGCCCGCACCACCGGGCACGGCATCTCGGCGGGCCTCGCCAAGATTGGAGCGTTCGTGGGAACCCTGACCTTCCCGCTGGTCAACGGCAGCCTCGGACTTGCCGGCGTCATGACCATCGCCGCTGGCACTGCCGGCATCGGTCTGCTCCTGACCCGTCTCCTGCCCGAACCATCCGGCCGCTCACTTGAGGATCTCGCCGGCGAGACGGACGACCAGGCGGAGTTGTCTCCGAGTGTGACCCAGCCTCAAGACCTGACGACTGCCTCGATCTGAGAGAGCTCACACTTTGGACCAGCGCACGGTGAGTCAGAACGTCAAGTAGCGCTGGGAGAGAAGACCACCCCTAACTGGCGGAGCCCCCGGTGAGGTGGTCGCCCCACGGCTCGACTCCTGTGGTGACCACGTCCGGTGACGACCTGGGGGCGGTCCAGAACGGATGGCGCCGGGATCGTGTCAAGGGCCTGGGGACCCGGGGCGCAGGGACTGGTGGCCCCTCCACCGCCCGGATTGCCCTCATACCAGTTCGCCTGCGGTGGGGGCCTGCTCTGAGATGCGGCTGAACTGGGGATCGGCCCTGGCAGAGATGGGGCCCGGGGCAGGACCGACGCGGTCGAAGGGCTCGTTTCGGTCATGGGCCTGAGTTGGGCCCCCAAGAGTTGTGTGACAAGACCGTGAGTCCTCTTGACGGGACAGTCACATACCGTCACGCTTCGTGACACTTGGCTAGGGGACGGCTGAGCCGTGAACGGTAGGGCGCACACAGGAGGAGGCACGGGAGAGCTAAGCGGTTCCTACGAGGGTGGGACTCCAGGTAGACCCCTGGGGGCTTGTCCGGCCGCGCTGGGCGCGGAGCTGCGGCGCTGGTACCTGGGGCTGAGAGGCCCGCTGGGCCTGATCCGCGTCAACTGAGACTCCGCTTGCGGGGTCATAACCCGACAACTTAGGGCGATGCGAAGAACCTCAGGCCGCAGATGTGGTCGCCTGGCCTGGGGGGAGCGAGTGGCGAACCCGACGCCCAATTCGATGAAACGGAAAACGAATTAGGAGCTTACATGCGGAATCCATTCGGCAGAATCACGATGAAGAAGGTCGCCATGGCGTCGGCCGTCGCGGTCGTCGCGGCGGGAAGCGTGGTGGCCTTCGCCTACTTCACGGCGACAGGAACGGGGACACCGGCGCGGGCACGGCCGGCACGGCGAGCAACTGGGGTGTTACCGCCACCACTGCGAGCACCCCCCTCCTTTCCCCGGTCACGACTATCGGCACCGGACCAAGCCAGACAATCAGCTATACGATCACGAACACCAACCCAGGGGCTGAGAATCTGGCGCAGGCCGTGATCGAGATCACGCCTGGCTTCAGCGTTACGGATGCCGCCTCCGATCCGGCGTGCGTCGCTACTGACTTCTCGGTCAATGGCGCGGCAGTGGGCGACGCCTACACGAACACCATCGGGATAGACGAAGCCGGCACTACGCCAGGACCGGCTGGTGCCTACACGAGCACCGTCACCCTCCAATTGGTGGACAACGGCCTTAACCAAGACAGCTGCGAGAGCGTGACCGTGCCGATCACGGTAAACGCAAGCTAAGAAGGCCAGGCTGGCATCGGCTGGGGAGGCGCGGGATGGCCCGTAGCAACGGGCTGACCGCCCCCGACCCGACGATTTGTCCAGCCGGATACCGCGTCACATGAACGGAGTTGCGACTAGGCCGGAGAGCCGGGGCAGCGGCACGCGCGCCGCTGCCCCCTGGCTGACCCGAGACCGGCTGCGCCCTCCGCACCGACCGCATACCGCGGCGAGCCAGCGCTCGCTGCATCAGTTTTCGTAACTAGGGAATCAGGAGAGCCGATGTCAGATCGCCGGATGGCCAGACCCGAAGCGCCAAGCTCGGCGTGTCGGCACGGACTGATCGGGGCGATCACTTCCTCTCAGGCGGGGGAGCGCCGGTGAGCTTCCGAACCGCACGTCCGCAGCCAAGGGCGTGGGGCCGATTGAGCATCGTCGCTCTCGCCCTGGGGATCGGGGCTGCGGTCTGGCTCACGGCGGGCCTTACGACGGATCTCACCGCTCCGCTTCCTCCTACATTCACGATCACCAGCGCAATCACCGCGTACCCCGGATGCTCAGGAGCCACGCAACGTCTCTACCCAGGCGTCCAGCGCTGCCTCACCTACACGGTGAGCAACCCCAACACCGTTCCCATCGACGTCACTTCGCTGGGAATCTCCGGCGTGACCTCGTCAGCTCCGAGCACGTGCAGTGTCTCCCCCGTCGCATTCAGCGGCGGGACATACTCTGGATCACTGTCCGTGCCCGCGAGCGGGACCTCCGCCACGTCAGTACCTATTAAGTGGCTCGACAACGGGAACCAGGACGGCTGTGAGGGTGCGACCTTCAACTTCGCCTTCACCGGCACTGCGACCTATGTCGACTCCACCACCACCGCTCTGACTTCGTCGCCGAACCCCTCCAGCTTAGGGCAGCAGGTCATCTACACCGCGACTGTGACCCCCACGATTAGCGAGACAAGTACGCCGGCCGGAAGCGTCGCCTTCGACGACGGCTTGACTCCAATCACCTGTGCCGGGGGATCCCAGACCTTCAACGGAAGCACCGCCACCTGCCTCGTGACTTACGCGTCCTCCGGTACCCACTCGATCACGGCCGTCTACACCAACACCGACGGCAACTTCAGCGGCAGCACTTCGAACATGGTGACCCAGCAGGTGAGTGGAGGGGCCATCGGATCCTGCTCCAGCAACACGAATGGGGCGACGGTTATCACGGGTACCTACAACGGCAACTACGTGGTGGCCAATGGCCACACAGTGTGGCTCGACGGCGGAACCATCAAGGGCAACATCCAGGTGGATTCCGCCGGGCAGTTCGTCGCCACCGGTGGGACCATCACGGGCAACCTGGAGTCACTGGGCGGATCCGTCTCGCTGCAGGGGACGAAGGTGGGCCAGTTTGTCCTGACATCGAACGCCGTGCTCGGCATCGGTCCTGGGACATCCGTGGCTGGGTTCGTGGAGGCCATCGGCGGAGGGTCGATCTGCATCGATGGAACTCCCTCGAGCCCTGTGCTGATCGGCGGCTTCCTCAAGATTGAGCAGCTGCGGAGCAGCTCGACGCCAAGCACCATCTGCAGCGCGAACGTGAGCGGAAACGTGCGGTACCAGAGCAATGGATCGCCGGTGCTCATCGGAGGTAGCTCAGGGTGCTCGGGCAACACGGTCGGCGGTAACCTGCGGGTTAAGTACAACACCGCCAAGGTCACCATCGGCGGCAGCGGCACCGGCCTGGGCAACTCGGCCCACGGCAACATCCGGGTGCAGGGCAACGCCGGCGGCGGCACACTCACCTACAACGCGGCGGGCGTCAACTGCCAGCTGCAGAGCAACACACCGATCATCCTNNCGTCCAACGCCGGGGCGGGGACCAGCATCTCCGGCGTGGCCGTGGCCATCGAGAACATCACTTCGTCTCGGTGGTGGAACGGTACGTCTTTCGCCGCCACCAGCCAGACCTTCGAGCCCACTACCGGCACCAGCACCTGGACCCTGGGCCTGGGGGCGTCGAAGCTCACCTCGGGGGACAGGTACAGCGTGATCGACCAGGCCTCCGACAACGTTGGTGACGTCGGCACCACTTCCCCGGTCACCTTCACCTTCAACGCCTCCGCTCCGACAGTGAAGGTCACCTACCCGGTGACCGGCACC
>PKXR01000020.1 GCA_003133485.1 Candidatus Dormiibacterota bacterium | reverse complement strand
GGAAGCCGATCCCGGGCCGGTTAAAGGACTACATCGCCATGCCCAAGGGCAATGGATACCAGTCCCTGCACACGACCGTGGTCGGGGAAGGCGGCGAGCCGGTGGAGATCCAGATTCGGACCAGGGACATGCATCGGACGGCGGAGGAGGGCATTGCGGCTCACTGGCACTACAAGGAAGGGACGAGGTCCAATCAGCGGTTGGACGAGGGCTTTAGCTGGCTGCGGTCGCTGCTGGAATGGCAGAAGGAGGTGCTGGACGCCGAGCGCTTTGTGGAGCACGTTCGCCTCGACGTCTTCCAGGACGAGGTCTTCGTCTTCACCCCCAAGGGCGACGTGCTTTCCCTGCCCGCCGGGGCCACGGCGATCGATTTTGCCTACCGGATTCACACCGATGTAGGCCACCGCTGTCTCGGCGCGAAGATCAACTCCCGGATGGTGTCGCTGGACTACCTGCTCCAGAACGGAGACATCGTCGAGATCCTCACCACCCGCTCGGAGCGCCACGGGCCTAGCCGGGACTGGCTCAACTTCGCCAAGACCAGCAGCGCCAGGGAGAAGATCCGGCAATGGTTCAAGCGGGAGCGGAGGGAGGAGAACGTGACCCGGGGTCGGGAGTTGCTCGATCGCGAACTGCGGCGAATGCGCGGGGTCCAGCTGGGCACCGTCCCACAGCCCCGCTTGCTCGAGCTGGCCAAGGAGTTTCGGATCCCCGACCTCACCGACTTTTTCGCCGCAATCGGATACGGCGAGGTGGCGGCCCGGACGGTCGTGCTCAAGTTCGCGGCTCGCGAGGAGGCGGGCACTAGCTTCGCCGCTCCGGAGCCCGCCAGCGCCATCCCTCTGATCTCGCGGACCGCTCCCAGCGGTGGGGTCACGGTGGCGGGGCTCGCCGATCTGATGACCAACATCGCGCGCTGCTGCAAACCGGTTCCCGGGGAGCNNAGGCTCGCGATCGAACCGGGCTGCTTCGTGATGTGGCGATCGCCATCGCTGAGAGTAAGGTCAATCTCAGCGGGGCCGCCGTGGAGGTCGACGCAGCTCAGGCGGCGGTGATCTCGGCCGTAGTGGACATCGCCAGCCTCACCGAGTTGAGCCGACTCCTAGAGCGGTTGGAGAGGGTGCGCGACGTTCAGCAGGTAGTGAGGGAGGTCGGCTGAGCAGGCTCAGGTCGGCGGGCGGCTCTGGTCCAGCCAATTACACTGCCACTTCGATGTCCCCGATCTCGAGGCCGCGCGGAACCGAAGACTTTCTCCCTGACCGTCTGGCGGCCATGAACCGAGCTGCCGAGGTCGGGATGCAAGTCGCCGGCGCCTTCGGATACCGCGAGATCGCGACGCCCATCTTCGAGTCGACCGAACTCTTCGTCCGCGGTGTCGGCGCGCAGACCGACATCGTGGAAAAAGAGATGTACACGTTCNNCCGGGAGATGTACACGTTCCTGGATCGCTCGGGCCGGTCGCTGACCCTGCGGCCCGAGAACACCGCCCCGGTGCTGCGGGCCTTCGGGGAGTCGTCGCTACGCGAGCTACCTCCGCCGGTGAGGCTCAGTTACGCAGGGCCGATGTTCCGCTACGACCGCCCGGGACGTGGTCGCTATCGCCAATTTCACCAGTTCGGGGTGGAGGCGGTTGGCGACAACGAGCCCGAACTCGACGCCGAGGTGATCGCCGTCGCCTGGAATTGGCTCGAGGAACTGGGATTGGGGGGGACAACTCTGCAGCTCAACAGCATTGGGGATTCCCAGTGCCGGCCCGCCTTTCGTCAGGCCCTTCTCGACCACTTCGCCACTCATNNATCTGGAGCAGCTTCCCGACCTCGACCGAGAGCGGCTCCGACGCAATCCTTTGCGGATTCTGGACAGCAAGGACCCGGACACCGAGGCGTTGATGGCGACGGTGCCTAGAATCCAGGACTTTCTCTGTGACGACTGTCGGGAGGCATTCGAGCGGGCGGAGAGAGCGCTCCACGCCTACCGCATCCCCTATCAAGTGAATCCCCGGCTAGTGCGGGGCCTCGACTACTACGTCAGGACCACCTTCGAGGTTTGGCACGAGGATCTGCAGGGTGCTCAGAACGCTCTTTTCGGGGGGGGACGTTATGACGGACTCTCCGAGCTATTGGGCTATCCAGCGGCGCCGGGAGTGGGCTTCGCCGCCGGATTGGAACGGGTGGTGATGCTGGCGCCTCCCGGGCCAGCCCCGGCGCCCCCGCAGGTCTTCGTCTGTTCGGCGCAGGAGACGGTGGTGCCGCTCGCCATCGACCTGGCCCAGCGGCTGCGTCGCGATGGCCTGGCGGTCATCTGCGATGTTGGCCGGCGAAGCCTCAAGGGCAAGATGCGGGCAGCTGAACGCAGTGGGGCGGGGGCGGTCGGACTACTCGGCGAGGACGAGGCGAAGGCCCAGCGGGTGACCCTGCGGCGCCTCAGCACCGGCGAGCAGGTAGCAGTCCGGTTGGAGGAGGCGTCGGCTCAGGTGCGGGAGTGGGCGCAGGCGACCGACGGCGGGGTGGGCCAATGAGAGGACGCCGAATGTGCGGTTCGGTCAATTCGTCCGACCGAGGCGAGCGGGTGCTGCTGGCGGGATGGGTGAACCACCGTCGCGACCATGGCGGCCTCACGTTCATCGACCTTCGGGACCACACCGGGGTGGTGCAGTTGGTCTTCAATCCCGCCCACTTTCCGGAGGCCCAGGAGGTGGCGGAGCGCTGCCGGCTGGAGTGGGTGGTGCGGGGGGAGGGAGTGGTCGAGCCGCGCCCGGAGGGAAGTGATAACCCCAACTTGCCCACCGGACAG
>PKXR01000073.1:608-5465 GCA_003133485.1 Candidatus Dormiibacterota bacterium | reverse complement strand
TCCTGGTAGAGGATCACGCCCATCGTCGGTTCGAGGATCGGCCGCAGGCGCGCGTCCGGGTAGCTGACCGACTGCGCGTTGTGCTTGCCGCGCGCGTAGGTCGGGATCTGGTCCATCGCCCCGGGCCGGTACAGCGCGTTGAGCGCGACGAGGTCGTCGAAGCGGTCCGGGCGGACCTTCTTGAGCGCCTCGCGCATNNCTCGATCGGCTTCATCGAGAACTGCGTGACTGCGCGGAACTGGCGCTCGCCGTCCTCGTCGAGACCGGCGTCGGCGAGCTGGAGCGGCACGATGTCGGTCAGCGGGCGGTCGGCGATCACGACCGCGGCGGCATGGATCGAGGAGTTGCGCACGACGCCCTCGAGGCCGCGCGCGGTGTCGACGATCGCGCGTGCGATCGGGTCCTCGTCGTAGGCGGCGCGAAGCGGCTCGCCCTCGGCGAGGCACTCGGCAAACGACGGCGCGCGACCCTGCTGGGGGTCGGGGATCAGCTTCGCGAGCCTGTCCCCCACGCCGTAGTCGTGGCCGAGCACGCGCGCGGCGTCGCGCGTCGCCTGGCGCGGCGCCATCTTGCCGAAGGTCACGATCTGCGCGACCGAGTCGCGCCCGTACTTCTCGATCACGTAGCGCAGCACGCGCTCGCGGCCGCGCACCGAGAAGTCGATGTCGATGTCCGGCATCGACACGCGCTCGGGGTTGAGGAAGCGCTCGAACAGCAGGTCGTAGCGCAGCGGGTCGATGTCGGTGATCGCCAGGCAGTAGGCGACAATCGAACCGGCGGCCGAGCCGCGGCCGGGACCGACCGCGATCCCGTTCTCCTTGGCGAACTTGACGAAGTCCCAGACGATCAGGAAGTAGGCAGCGAACCCGGTCTCGCGGATCACGCTCAGCTCGTAGCGAAGTCTCTCCAGGTACTCCGCGGGAGGATCCTCGCCCCGCCGCCGCTTGCGCAGGCCCTCCGCCGCCACCAGCTCCAGCAGCCCATCGGAGTCCTGGCCCGGAGGCACATCGTAGAGCGGCAACAGGTGTTGGTCCAAGAGCGGCTCGAAGCGACAGCGAGAGGCGATCTCCCAGCTGTTGTTTACCGCCTCCAGGCAGTAGTCGAATTTGGCCGCCATCTCCTCCGTGGAGCTGACGTAGAAGTGGGATCCGGAGAACCGCAGCCGCTTGGGGTCGTCCAGCCGACTGCCCGTCTGAATACAGAGCAAGACGTCGTGGGCCTCGGCGTCGTCCTTATCTACGTAATGGCAATCATTGGTCGCCACCAGCGGGATGTCGGTTTGCCGGGCGATCTGGATCAAACCTTCCCGAACCACCCGCTCCTCCTCCATGCCGTGGTCTTGGATCTCAAGGAAATAACCGTCCGGACCGAGGATCTGCGAGTACTCCCGAGCGATCGCCAACGCCCCGTCAGCATCGCCGGCCAGCAACCGCTGCGGCACCTCGCCACCGATGCAGCCGGACAACCCGACCAGTCCCGCCGAGTACTCCGCCAGGAGCTCGTGGTCGATGCGCGGCTTGTAGTAAAAGCCGTCCAGGTGGGCCTTGCTCACCAGCTTGACTAAGTTGGCGTAGCCTTCCCGGTCCCGCGCCAAGAGGACCAGGTGGAAGGGGTCACGGTCCGCCCTTCCCTCCTTCTGCAGGTGGGAACGGGCCGCCACATATACCTCGCACCCGATGATCGGAGTGATCCCCACCTGGGTGGCGCCTTCGTAGAACTCGATCGCCCCCGCCAGGACCCCGTGGTCCGTGATGGCGATGGCCGTCTGCCCCAGGTCGTAGGCCCGCTGGGCCAGACCCTTCACTCGGGCCGCTCCGTCGAGTAGGGAGTATTCGGAGTGGGTGTGGAGGTGGGCGAACCGGGTAGAAGGCATAGGTGGCTAAGGGTTCCTGGACGGGGGGAGTCCCCTCCCCTCAGAACGTCAGTATCGGAGATTCGGCCTGATCGCCGCGGTCAGGTTCGACGGAGCAGAGCGACCGTCTCGAAATGGTAGGTCTGGGGGAACATGTCGACCAGCCGGAGTCGGACCAGCCGGTAGGGCCCGTGCCCGCAAAGGTTCTTGAGGTCACGGGCCAGCGCGGAGACCTCACAACTGAGGTAGACGATCACTGGCGGTCCCGAGACGCCGAGCCAATCCCGCACCGCAGGCCCTAAACCGGCCCGGGGAGGGTCCAGCACGACCGCCTCGGCCGCGCCAGCCCGGGAGAGCTCGGTCTCGACCGGCCCGCAGATAGTGCTGATCCGCCCGGCGGCGTACATCTCCGAATGCAGCTGACACAAACGAGCCGAAACGGGATTCGACTCGATCACCGTCACCCGGGCACCCAGATCGACGAGTCGCAGGCTGAGAATGCCCATACCGCCGTAGGCATCGACCACGTGTGACCCCGACACCCCTGACCCTAGGAACTCTCCGACGCTTTCGTAGAGAGCGGACAGGGTCAGCTCGTTTACCTGGATAAAGGACTCTGGGAAGACGCGGAAGTCCCGGTCTCGATATCTCAGACTGGTCGACTCGTCGGTCACGGTAATTCCCTCAGAAATCCGAGAAGAGGCCGAGGTAGCAATGGCGGCGCTGGCGGACCCGTCAGGCCGAGCATCGATAAGGAGCTGACGCCCCGCGTCGCCCACCGTCACCTGCACCGTCTGGACCGAGGGACCCTGGTGGCCCACCGAGTCCCCGATGGCCTGCAATGCTCCGGTGATGGTCGGATGGTGGATCAGGCAGTCGGAGACCCCCACAACCTGGTAGCTAGATCGGCTCTTGAACCCGAGCGGAGGGCCCACGGAGCTGCGGTGGAACTCACCCCGCCAGCGGTAGCGCCACGGTTCGGCCGATCCCACTGCCTCCACTTCGGCCGGCACCTCGATCCCTTCCCGAAGCAGCGCCTGGCGCAGGACCATCCGCTTGGTTTCCAGCTGCCAGGAGTAGTCAGCGTGCTGGAGTTGACATCCACCGCACCGACCGAAGTATTGACACGGAGGCACCACCCGATGCTCAGAGGCGCGATGCACCTCCACGGTGTCGGCGAAGGCGTGACGGCGCCGCACTTTGGAAACCGTAGCCGAGACCTCCTCCCCCGGCAGGGCACCGAACAGGAACACCACAAAGCCGGCGATCCGCCCGACTCCCAATCCGCGGTGCGCCATCTCGCCGCACTCCAGCCGAATCAGATCACCGGGGCGCAGCGGAGGAGGATCTAAACCGGGTCTCGGGGGATTGGCGCCGATCGAATCGGGCTCAACTCGCAGGCGAGGTGGCAGGATGCTCAGCCTCCGGGCCGAGGCAGTCGCTCGCGTATGAGCTGGGTGACGACCTCGGCATCGGCGCGGCCCTTGGACAGGGCCATGACCGCCCCCACTAGCGCTCGCAGCGCCTGCTCCTTGCCAGTCTGGTAGTCAGTGGCCGCCTTGCCGTTTTGGACCAGCACCTGATCCACCATGGCCGTGATCTGCCCCATATCCGAGACCTGGCCGAGGCCTTCGCGGCGAACCATCTCCGCCGGGCTTTCACCATTCTCGAAGGCTCTAGCCATGACCTCCTTGGCCACCTTGGCGGTCACTGCGCGACTCTGAACCATTTTGAGCAGCTCCGCGAGAGCAGCCGAGGTCACCCGGCACTTCTCGACGGCTAGGTTGGCGGCGTTGCACAGACCCTGCAGCTCGCCCAGTTGCCAGTTCGCCGCGAGCTGGGCGGTGACCCCCAGGGCCACGACCTCCTCAAAGTACCGAGAGTCGGCCGGGCGCGCCGTCAGCAGCAGGGCTTGCTCGTCGGCCAGGTCGTACTGGTCGTGGAATCTCACCCGCCGGGCAGCCGGCAGCTCCGGCAGCCCAGCTCGCACCTCTTCAACCTGCGCTCTGGAGATCAGCAGCGGGGGCAGGTCCGGTTCCGGGAAGTAGCGGTACTCCTGGGCCTCCTCCTTGCTCCGCTGGGACACCGTCCGCTGCTCCAGCTCGCTCCAACCCCTCGTCTCCTGGTGCAGTTTGCCGCCTTCGTCCAGGACCTCCCGTTGGCGGACAAGCTCGTGCTCCAGGGCCCGCAGGACGCTGCGGAAGGAGTTCATGTTCTTGACCTCGACCTTGACCCCCAGAGCCTCGGCTCCGACGTGGCGGAGCGAGATGTTGGCATCGCACCGCAGGCTGCCCTCGTCCATGTTCCCGTCGTTCACCCCGATGTAGATGAGCAACTGGCGCAGCGCTGCCAGGTAGGCCTTCGCCTCCGCCGGAGAGCGCAAATCCGGCTCTCCCACGATCTCCATCAACGGGACCCCGGCGCGGTTCAGGTCGACCAGCGAGAAGGCGGAATTCTGGATCTCGCCGGCATGGTGAAGGGTTCCGGTGTCCTCCTCCAAATGCACGCGGGTGATCCCACCCCGCACCAGTCGGCCTTCGACCTCGAACTCCAACCAACCATTGCGGGAGAGCGGCAGATCNNGCAGACCGGACAGGTGTTGCTGTTGGGAGGCAGGCCCAGGTAGTCGGCCCGGCAGGAGCAGAACATCTTGCTCTTGGTCAGAAGCTGAGCGTGCACCTCGAGCCCGATCACCGCCTCCCACGGTGACCTGACCGCCGTGCTCACGAGGAGGCGACCGCCAGCGGGGGGAGCCTGTTCCAGATGCCTGCCTCGCTCTCCAGGCTCTGCGCGACCCGTAAGCAGGTCGCCTCCCCCAAATACGGTCCGAGCACCTGCAGACCGACTGGCAGTCCGTCCGCAAACCCGGCCGGGACGGCCAACCCGGAGATGCCGGCCAGATTTGCCGGCAGGGTCAGGATGTCGGTCGCGTACATGGCCATCGGGTCGGCCATGCGCTCCCCGAGCTTGAAGGCGGCGGTCGGGGCAGTAGGCGAAATGATCGC
>PKXR01000073.1:0-594 GCA_003133485.1 Candidatus Dormiibacterota bacterium | reverse complement strand
CCGTCCATCCGCGCCAGATTGCTGCTGACCTCGGCGGGGGCAATCACGTAATAGGCGGAGAGCGCGTACTCCGTCGTGGGCAGGCTGACCTCCTGGGTCACCGCACCGAGACCCTCCAGAGTCCTCACCGACTGTTCGAAAACCTCCCGCACCCCAGGATCAAGGCCGACCTCCAGGTACTCTCGCGGGATCCCGAGCCGCAGTCCTTTCACCCCCTTCCAGAGCTCGCCCAGGAAGCCATCCACCGGGGCCANNGGATCCTGGCCGGCGATCGCTGTCAACACCAGTGCGGCGTCCTCCACCGTCTTGGCCAGTGGGCCGATCTGATCCAAAGAGCTGGCGAAGGCGATTAGCCCGTACCTGCTGACCCGGCCGTAGGTCGGCTTGATTCCGACCACGCCGCTGAAGGAAGCGGGTAGGCGGATCGACCCCCCGGTGTCGCTGCCCAGGGTGGCGCAGACCAGACGCGCTGCCACCGCCACCGCCGATCCCCCACTGCTGCCTCCGGCCACCCGCTCTGGGTCCCAGGGGTTCCGGGTTATCTGGTAGGAGGAGTTCTCGTTGGAGCTGCCCATCGCAAACTCGTCGCAGTTG